>CAYUMZ010000194.1:0-4169 GCA_964446105.1 uncultured Gammaproteobacteria bacterium
CCATTTACGAATTAGAACATATGGGATTGCCTTTTTCTCGAAATGATGAAGGAAAAATTTATCAACGTGCATTTGGTGGACAAACATTAAATTTTGGTGGTGAACAAGCGCATCGAACCTGTTGTGCTGCTGATCGAACTGGTCATGCGATGTTGCATACCTTATATCAACAAAATGTCGCACATAAAACCACATTTTATTCAGAATGGTTAGCGATCGACTTAGTCAAATCTAAAACGGGCGGGATCGCAGGCGTGATTGCATTGTGTATAGAAACCGGGGAGCTCGTTTTTTTACATTCACGTGCTACTGTTTTAGCAACAGGCGGAGCTGGACAAATATATTATAGCACTACCAATGCCTATACCAATACGGGTGATGGACTTGGGATGGTTTTACGCGCTGGGTTTCCTGTACAAGATATGGAGATGTGGCAATTTCATCCTACCGGTATCTCGGGTTGTGGTGTTTTAATAACTGAGGGTTCTCGAGGCGAAGGGGGATATCTCATCAATAAAAATGGTGAGCGCTATATGGAACGCTACGAACCCCATCTTAAAGATTTAGCCTGTCGTGATGTTGTTGCACGTGCATCGATGATTGAAATTCGTGAAGGACGTGGTTGTGGTCCTAATGCAGATCATGTGTTATTAAAATTAGATCATCTAGGCCCTGAAGTTTTAAAAACAAGATTACCGGGTATTACCGAATTGGCAAAAACATTTGCGGGTGTTGATGCCACAAAGGAACCTATTCCTGTTGTTCCTACTTGTCATTATATGATGGGCGGAATTCCAACCAATATTCACGGTCAAGCTCTGACAGTCGATACTCAAGGCAAAGACCAGATTATTGAGGGGTTATTTGCAGCCGGTGAATGTGCGTGTGTTTCTGTGCATGGTGCCAATCGCTTAGGAGCCAATTCTTTGTTGGACATTGTCGTTTTTGGACGTGCTGTGGGTTTATTTTTAGAAAAATCACTGCGTGAAAACGATAATGCTCCTGATGTTGATCAGAAGGATATTGAAAAAGCATTATCGAGAATACAGCGTTGGGAAAATTCTACATCAGGCGAAGATGTTTCGACTTTACGTCTAGATTTACAACGTGTGATGCAGGAAGATTTTGGCGTGTTCCGTGATGGTGCTTCGATGGAAAATGGCTTGGGACGATTGGATGCTATTGAAAAAAGAATTACCCAAGGGCATTTGAAAGATAAAAGTAAAACATTTAATACCGCACGAATAGAAGCTTTGGAATTAGATAATTTGATGCAAGTTGCTAAATCTACAGCTGTTTTAGCAACACAGCGACTAGAAAGTCGTGGGGCACATTCGCGTTTAGATTTTCCAAAACGGGATGACAAGAATTGGTTAAAACATTCTATTTATTTTGATGGTGGAAGATTGGCTTATCGGTCAGTGAACTGGACTCCTAAAGAAGTTGATCCTATTCCCTTAAAGGAGAGTGAATAACATGATTTTTTCAATTTATCGATTTAATCCTGAAACTGATTCAAAACCCAGAATGCAAGAATATGAGCTAGATCTGAGCACGGTACGCGGCTCTATGTTACTCGATGCAATTGAAGCTTTAAAAAAACAAGATCCTACTTTAGGCATTAGACGATCTTGTCGTGAAGGGGTTTGCGGATCTGATGGTATGAATATTAATGGAAAAAATGGATTGGCGTGTATTACACCGCTTCATGAATTACCCGAAAAAGTTGTGCTCAGGCCGCTGCCTGGATTACCCGTTATTCGTGATTTAATAGTTGATATGACCCCATTTTATAAACAATATGAACGCGCTAAACCCTATTTACAAAATGATGAACAAGCACCTACGACGGAACGATTACAAACGATAGAAGACCGAGAAAAACTCGATGGACTTTACGAATGTATTTTGTGTGCGTGTTGCTCTACATCATGTCCTTCTTGGTGGTGGAATCCTGATAAATTTATGGGGCCCGCTGCTTTATTGTGGGCTTATCGATTTATCGTTGATACTCGCGATAATCAGACGGAAAGTCGATTGGCTGCATTACAAGATGCCTTCAGTTTATATCGATGTCGTACAATTATGAATTGTACGACAGTATGTCCAAAAGGACTTAATCCTGCGAAAGCAATTAGTGAGATACGGAAAGAAATTTTAGATGAGGCAGTTTAAATAGGGTTGAGACAATGCAAAAAACATCGATGCAAGAATTTTATAATACATCGTATTTATCCGGTGGAAGTGCTGCCTACGTTGAAGGTTTATACGAAAATTATCTTAAAAATCCTCAATCAGTCAGTCAAGAATGGCGAGAGTATTTTTCTCAGTTACCCAAAGTGAAAGGTGCTGACGGGGCGGACATTTCGCATGAGGATATTAGGGAATATTTCGCCGAAATCGTGCGAAAACCAAAAAAAGCAGTCATGATTTCTGCGGATGTTAATGAAGAACGTAAACAACGCTGTGTTGATCAATTAATTAATGCGTATCAAGTGCACGGACATTTAGCCGCTCATTTTGATGCATTAGATTCTCCGCGACCTGATGTCAGCGATTTACAATTATCTGCACACGGATTATCGGATGCGGATTTGAAGAAATCATTTTCTGCTCCTGGATTTATGGGCGTTCAGAAATCCACACTCCAAGATATTGTTACGCGATTAAAAGCGACATATTGTGGTTCTATCGGCGCAGAATTTATGTACATTACCGAACCCGAAGAACTCGAGTGGGTGAAATCTCGATTCGAAGCGTACGGAAGTTCATATCAATTAACGAATGATGATAAACTAAAAATATTAAAAGAATTAACGGCGGCTGATGGTTTAGAAAAATACTTGGGATCTAAATACCCTGGTCATAAACGATTTTCTCTGGAAGGTGGAGATAGTTTTATTCCTTTTATACAAGCTGTGGTTGAAGAATCAGGTTCACATCAAATTGAAGAAGTGGTGTTTGGTATGGCCCATCGTGGTCGACTCAACATGTTAGTGAATGTGATGGGGCAACCTCCCAAAGAATTATTTCAGGAATTTGAAGGGACTAAAGAATTCGGTTTAACCTCGGGTGATGTTAAATATCACTTGGGTTATTCGTCTGATATTGAAACATCTAATGGGCGTGCAGTTCATTTGTCATTATCATTTAATCCGTCTCATTTAGAAGTGATATCTTCAGTAGTGTTAGGATCAGTTCGAGCACGTCACGATCGGCATCGAGATGATGTGGGTTCTAAAGCGATGGCCGTTTTGGTGCATGGTGATGCCGCAGTTTCAGGGCAGGGGATTGTCATGGAAACGCTCAATATGTCACAAACTCGTGCTTATTGTACGCGCGGGTCAATTCATATTGTCATTAATAATCAAGTTGGATTTACAACCAGCTTTCACGATGATGCACGTTCGAGTCGATATTGTACTGATATTGCAAAAATGATTAATGCGCCTGTTTTTCATGTGAATTCTGATGATCCAGAAGCGGTTATATTTCTTGCAAAATTAGCGGTTGATTATCGGCAACAATTTAAAAAAGATATTTTTGTGGATATTGTTGGATATCGTCGCCACGGTCATAATGAAGCGGATGAGCCCAGTGCGACGCAACCCTTAATGTACAAAAAAATTAAGGCGCATTTAACGCCTCGGGAATTGTATGCCCAAAAATTAATTGGCGCGGGTGTTGTGAATCAGAATGATGTTGATAAATTGGTCGATGATTATCGTTTGGCTCTAGATAAAGGTGAAGTTGTCGCGCGAACGACAACAGGTGCAGGTCACAAATTGGCTAAAGCTTTCGTGCCTTATTTAGGTGAAGAATGGCAAGAAACTGTCGATACTACGGCTTCTGAAGCGACGATTAAAAAACTGGGGAAATTATTATATACGCTCCCAGAGAAATTTAATGTTCAACGTCAAGTGGGATTAATGGTTAATTCCCGATTGAAGATGGCAGAGGGTGAGATTCCAACCGATTGGGGATTTGCAGAAAACTTAGCTTATGCCACATTAATTCATGAAGGTTATAGTGTCAGAATGTCAGGTCAAGATTGTCGTCGGGGTACTTTTGCTCATCGACATGCGGCATTACATGATCAAGAAACGGGCGATGTGTTAGTTCCGCTGCATCAATTAAATTCTGAAAAAGCGGATTTTCAAATTTACGAT
>CAYUMZ010000195.1:0-1074 GCA_964446105.1 uncultured Gammaproteobacteria bacterium
GAAAGTGAGATATTATGGCAAAAGCTAAAGCAACAACTCGAGTACGTAAGAAAGTAAAGCGTACGGTGTCCCAAGGGATCGCTCATATTCAGGCGTCGTTCAATAATACGATTATTACAATTACCGATATGCAAGGTAACGCATTAGCGAGTGATAGCGCAGGACGTAAAGGGTTTAAAGGTTCTCGTAAGAGTACGCCGTTTGCTGCTCAGGTTGCTTCTGAAGCGGTTGGTAAGTTGGTAAAAGAGATGGGTTTGAGAGATGTGCATGTCCGAGTAACGGGTGTGGGCTCTGGACGTGAGTCTGCTGTTCGAGCACTCCATTCTGCGGGTTTAAATGTTCGATCAATTTCAGATGTTACACCGATTCCTCATAATGGTTGTCGTCCGCCTAAAAAACGACGAATTTAGGAGTTAGCAGAGATGGCTAGATACGTAGGTCCAAAATGTAAATTAATGCGCCGTGAAGCCACTGATATTGGCCTCAAGAGTTCTATTAGAGATATCGATACAAAATGTAATATGAAGCAAGTCCCTGGGCAGCATGGGGCTCGACGTGGTCGATTGACAGACTATGGCGTTCAGTTACGTATGAAACAAATGATTCGTCGATACTATGGTTTGTTAGAAAGACAGTTTCATCGTTATTATGAAATGGCTGATCGCCAAAAAGGTTCTACGGGTGACAACTTATTGCTCATCTTAGAAAGTCGTTTAGATAACGTTGTTTATCGCATGGGTTTTGCAAGTACACGTGCCGAAGCACGACAATTAGTGAATCATAGTTCAATTTTATTGAACGGTGAGATTTGCAATATTCCTTCTCGATTATTGGTTCCTGGTGATGTGGTTGAAATTCGCGAACGATGCAAAGGTCAATTGCGAATTAAAGCGGCACTGGAATTAGCTCAACAATCACCACAGCCTGATTGGCTTGATGTTGATGCTATTAAATTAATTGGGACTTTTAGGGCGCTGCCTAAGATGGCAGATTTGCCTGCAGAATTTAAGGTTAATTTGGTAGTAGAGTTGTACTCGAAATAGAGGTGATTAGTATTATGATGCAGGATATTTA
>CAYUMZ010000195.1:1098-4155 GCA_964446105.1 uncultured Gammaproteobacteria bacterium
GCATTCACGTATTACGCTTGAGCCGCTTGAAAGAGGCTTTGGCTATACATTAGGCAATGCAATGCGCCGTATTTTACTTTCATCGATGTCGGGCGCAGCAATTATTTCTGTTGAATTTGATGGTGGTGTTGTTCTGCATGAATTCAGTACTATCGATGGTGTTCAAGAAGATGTTATTGATATTCTATTGAATTTAAAAGGCGTCGCATTACGTTTACACGGTCGTGAAGAAGTTAAATTAAAGCTTGTTAAAAAAGGAAAGGGTCCTGTCACAGCTGCTGATATTCAATTGGAGCATGATGTTGAAATCGTCAATCCTAATCATGTGATCGCGAATCTCACAAAAAATACCGAACTCAAAATGACATTAACTGTAAAAACAGGTCGAGGTTATTTACCTGCGGCACAACGTTTTACGGGTGAAGAAGCGCGGTCAGTGGGTGTGTTGCATCTCGATGCCTCTTTTAGTCCAGTACGACGTGTTGCTTACGAAGTTGAGAATGCGCGTGTTGAAAAGCGAACTGACCTTGATAAGCTCGTTATTGATTTAGAAACGAATGGCACTTTAAATCCAGAAGAAGCGATCCGTCGCACCGCAACTATTTTGCAACATCAATTAGCAGCATTCGTTGATTTGCAAGCAGAGCCTGCGCAAAAAATTCAATCTTCAGGATCGGATGTGAATCCCATGTTGCTACGTTCTGTTGATGATTTAGAGCTCACAGTTCGTGCTGCAAATTGCTTAAAAGCAGAAAATATTTTTTATATCGGTGACCTTGTTCAGCGATCTGAAAATGATTTGCTCAAGACACCTAATCTCGGCAAGAAATCATTGACTGAGATTAAAAGTGTATTGAGTTCTCGTGGATTATCTCTTGGGATGACAATTGAAAATTGGCCGCCCAAGGAATTAGCAGATAAATAGGAAGAGTCATGAGACATCGTCACAGTGGTAGAAAATTAAACCGTAATAGTTCGCATCGCAAAGCGATGTTTAAGAATATGGCAGCTTCGCTAATTGAGCATGAGCTCATTAAAACAACGTTAGCAAAAGCGAAAGAATTGCGTAGTATTGTAGAGCCTATGATTACTGCTGCTAAAACGGATAGCGTTGCTGGCCGTCGATTAGCATTTAGTCGTTTACGCGATAAATCAGCAGTCGGTAAATTATTTACCGTTCTTGGTCCTCGCTACAAAGCGCGTCCTGGTGGTTATTTGCGAATCATCAAATGCGGTTATCGCAACGGGGATTGCGCTCCAGTCGCTCTTGTCGAATTAGTGGACCGTGAAGGCGCGCCTGAATAGATTGTGAGATTCCAGTGTGGGAGAGGGGCATTTACTGCCCCTTTTTTGTATCCGGTGATATCCTTTTGCGAGCCATGCTCGCGGAACCCCGCCCCGTCTGAGTTTCAGCTTGAGTGCCGCTGAGAGGATCTATACTAGACTTTGATGGTTTTTACGGTGAATCGTTGTATTTTTCGATCAAATATGGTATAAATGTGTGTTGAATGCCGAAGAATCAATATCAGAATAGTGACACAAAGTTATGATCAACATTACAGAATTGCTGGATAAATGCCTTAACGAAAATAGAAGAAAGCGAAGCGAAATGGTTTTGCAGTGCGTTGTCCGTACGATGATCCCCCATATTGGCAAGAGTGTGCTCTTCAAAGTAGACGTAGTTACTTTATCGTGGGAACATATTAGCTCTTATTTACAGTCACCTGATCTGTATATGCAATTATTGACAGTGTTCGAGCAGTTGGGAAGTGTGCGGAAATTAGTTGCTGATAATCGAGTAAGGTTTCAATTTCCAGACGACCAAACAGCCATTGCCTTTTTCAATTTTACTTTTGCAGTTTTACCCATGAGAAATGCTGAGTATCCTCAGGTCAATAATACTGAATTTATAATGACGGATGAACAATATTATTGTTGCCAATTTTATTCGATGCAAAGTAGTGGAAAGGTTGTGCCAGAAATGCTTGCAGATCAATATTTTCTAAAAACCTTAAGAGCCGATACGCTTGACTATAGTTATGCTTTTATGTTGGGAATTATGCCCAATAATGGTGTGTCTAAACGACAAAATCTACGATACGTAAATCGTGGAAACTATACCGTTAATCCAAAAGGACAAGCGACGTCAAGAATTAATAAGCAGCCTATGTATTCTGCTGAGCAAAAAAAAGGATTTTCTCAGATTCAGTCGTGTACATTTATTGATAGACAATTAATCAGTCCTCCATTTGGTTTTGCTAAAGAACGGAATCGTAAGCTATATGGATTGATGACGCATTCGCATGATGTGCGGATCAACCGCATGCTGGTGAATGATGCAGGTACGATAGGACATGTTTTTGATTCACACAACAGTGCTGAGGTAACATTCAACTATTTCTCGAAGGAAAGTAGTAAGAAGAAAGTAAGTAAAAAAAATTGGTGTTACTCTGTCGATGAGTTCACTAAATTTAAAAGTCATAATCTCAAGGAAAGGCCTGGTAATCATAAGACGAATGAATGTTTGGGTCGTATACGATTTAATATCTATCGAAGCGTTGTGAGTATTTGTTCAGATACTTTAGAGTCGCGTCTATTGGCTTATGATTTTGCAGAAGAGTTGTTAGAGTATTATTCGGAATATGCTAAAAAAAACGGATTCGATTTCAACAAGAATTTTCGAATCCCCATCATTTTTTATATAAGAAAAAAACTCACTGGTTTTCTATCACGATTTTTTGATGAGGATATCACTGTTGGCTCTGTAGAACATGAATTAAAATTTTATACTGAAAAAATGTTACTGGAAGATCGAAAAAAAGCATCTGAAATTTATAATGATAGAGCATTAAAAAGGGCGCATTTTCAAGCGAATAACTACGAATTTCTCTTGGGTTTGCCGATAATCACGGCTGCTATGTTATTAGAAGAAGATGATAATGGGCTGCCACTTGTATTTGCTATGATAAAAAAAGGTTATGTGCGTATGGTGATGAGACTCTTAAGAAAGAGTAAAGACCGGGAAAATATTGTAGATTAAATATGACATGTGCTGAT
>CAYUMZ010000196.1:0-4144 GCA_964446105.1 uncultured Gammaproteobacteria bacterium
CATGGTTACTATCACTGAATGTTAAATGCACAGATGAAAATTGAAAGTTGGTGGTGATGTTGTTAATAACATCGTTGGACAATATGTAGTCGTTGTCATGAATATTCATGCCGTAAAAATCAACATTTGAGTACACGATCCCGCCTGATTTATTGGCAATGCTAATATTTGAAACGAAGATAACATTGTCGTTAACTTCGCCGTAGTGCCACGTTTTGCTTCGTTTGGTCACGTTGTTTGAAGCAGAGCCAGTGAGCGTTTTGCTCTGATTGTTTTTTTCAATGACTACTTTAGGAACGCTTGCAGCCATGGTTAATCCGCTTGCAAGAAGCAGAGTTGCGCAGGTTGCCGCTACTGTAGTTTTAATAAAGTTCATACTATTTTCTCCGATGTGGTTTAATTTTCCAGTTTACATTGATCTCAATGTAAGTGGCCGTTATAGCAGAGATTGTGCTGCTATGAATTTAGGTGGTTATTTTGCGAGTATCCTTAAGCTGTGGTGTATTGTCAATGAATTTTTAGTTCTTGAATGTTGCAAAAACATCTGTAGATAGAGTGCTAATACGTTTTTCGGTAGATTGTTAAGGCAATATTCAGGAAGTTTCATGATGCTCAGTAATCTCAGTGATTTTCAGTTTTTTCAGGGCTCGGTTAAGTTTCTGAAATTCTTCTTCATGACCGTGTCGTTTTAAATGGATGATATTGGACTTTAACTGTTCTATTGTTTTGCCATCCATGGGTCTCTTTAATAATTGGACGCTTTCAACTAATGTGCGAGAAGCATGCTGACAGCGATTAATTACCTTGTTATCTTTTATTTCATAATTTACAATAATATTTTTAATGTGATCTCGGAATTCATCCAAACCAGAATACTCGCTTGACGCCACATTTTTGTTTGCGTGCATGCTTTCAATTTCATAGAGAATTCGATCGACGGTGTTAAATAAATCGACATCGGTTGCGTATTTTAGTTGAGTGCGTTTTATCTGTAACAGTTTTATTTTTGATGCAAAGGCTTTGGCAGGCAAATGACGTTTCAGTATTTGCTTGTATTGTGTGATGATTTTTCTAATGTTCTCGATAAAGGGTGACATGACAAATTGCTCTATACAATTCAAACGAGTCTATTTTATAAGATTATTCTTAAGAGAATATTAAGTTAGCCTGAGTGTTTGTAACGTTTAGTAGCTACTTAATGCAAAATCTAGGCAAAGAGTTTGAGAGGTCACGTGGCCCCCAAAAGCGGGGGCCTCCGAATGTGAAGACCTAGGATTATTTTTGACTAAGGTCTAGTTCGTATCGAGCTAAACAATTGGTTTCTTTAATCAGAAATAGACTCGCGATCAAACCCATAATTCCGCAGAATGGAACCATCAGCAGGGCGATTCTAAAGTTTTCGAGCGTGTATTCATGAACGCCATTGATTAAATGCCCATCCCAGACAAAATCGAGAATATAACCCACGAAAGGCATCAATATGACACCACCCGCGATGACAGCCATATTGTTAAAACCCACAGCGGTTCCGGCTACAGCAGGTGGGTGAATATCTTGAATGACGCCAAATGTCACTGTTTGAGCACCTGCTGCACATCCAAATAGGAAAAGCGCGATGATCATGACTGGCCATGATAGGGGGAGGTATATCACGGCGATAGAGGTTACTAAGTTTAGGATTGCGCACACAGTGAGGGGTACATTGCGGCTATTGATTCGGTTTGACCACCATCCCGTTAAAGGGCTAGCGATGGCCGTTCCTAACCATGCAGCGATCATGGCTTGGTTGGCTACTGAGCTAGTCGTGTTGTAAAGTTTCATGATGAATGGGACACCCCAAAGTCCTGGAAAAATAGAGATGGGCGTCCAGGTACTGAAGGCGCAAACAGCAACGGCCCAGGTTTGTTTGCAGCCTAAAACCCGGCGTAGTCTTTGCCATTCATTGTTGTAATGTGTGATATTGAGGGTATGTTTGGCTACATTGATGGGAGCTGGTGGTACATCTCGAATAATAAGCCCAAGCAGCACAGATAAAATAAGGCCGCCCACGGCTGACCAAATTGCAGTGGGTCGCCAGCCAATACTTTCAACTAACATAGCGATCGGAGCTTCACCAGCGATGGCGCCCATACTGCCCATGAATTGGACGAGACCAGCGATCAATGCGAAATATTTAGCGGGATACCAACGTGATGCGAGTAATAGCGCACCTATAAATGAGAAGGCTGAAGTGAAGCCGATGATCCAACGGGCAAAACAGGCTATATAAAAGTTATCGGTCATACCAAAAACGAGAGCACTTGCGCCACAGAAAAAGACTGAAACGGTGAGTAATACTCGAGGGCCGAATCGATCGTAGGCCAACCCAGCGGGAATTTGCATGGGAGCGTAGCCAAAGAAAAAGAGAGAAGTGATTAAGCCTAAGCCACCTGCGTCTGTATTAAAGCTGCGCATGAGGTCGTGAGTCATCGCGCTGGGCATAACCCGTAAGTAGAATTCATAAACATAGAAGAGGCTGGCGAGCCCCACTATAATGAATGGTTTGATAATGCCGTACTGACCTTCTTGTTGGTTGGCGCTCATCGAGTTCTCCCCTGTTCACACAAAAAACAGCGCAGTATACAATAGAATTTTAGAAGTGTAGAGTCCTATTTATTGATCATGATTAAGGGTGGTCATGTTAGACCTCCACGCTAGTCAGGGTAGTCTATATCTGTTGGTTAAGCTGATCTTTGATGCTCAGAATCAAGAAGGGAATTTTTATGATCGTTTTAATTGCAAAAGGTTTGCGTCCTTTATTTAAGGTGTTGAATTTATTAGTGCCAGTAGTGGATCTGATGGTGCGGTTATGGGTAGCTAAAATTTTTTTTGTTGCGGGATTAACAAAAATTGAAAGCTGGGACACGACGGTGATGTTATTTCAGTATGAATATCAAGTACCATTACTACCGCCTTTTGTTGCAGCTGTTATGGGTACGGCTGCCGAATTAATTTTGCCGATATTATTTGTTTTAGGTTTGGGTGGTCGTGTATCAATTGCAGCATTTTTTATTTATAATATGATTGCAGTGATGTCCTATCATTATTTATGGACGCCCGAAGGTGCGTTGGGGTTAGATCAGCATATCAATTGGGGTCTTTTGTTAGCATTGATGATGACGCGAGGCTACAGTAAATATTCTCTCGATTACTGGATTAGTAGAAAGCATGGTTACTTATTTGAACAACTACCCACATAATTTGCCGTCGCACAATACTATTCGAGCACATTTTTATCCTGCATATTCTTTGTGCGATACCAAAATATCATCCTCATTTCGGGAGATATTTTTGGATTCGAGCAGTATGACAAAAAGATTAAAACAATTGAGTGGCAATCAGTTCAGTGTTACTGTCTTAAATCACTCATGGCAACAGCCTCAACAAAGCGAACAAGAAATACTATCACTTGAAAAAAGTTGGGGGATCGGACGAGAAGTTGTTTTAAATGGAATTAATCAATCTTGGATTTACGCGAGATCTTTTTTTCCAGAATCCGTTGTGAAAGCTTATGGTGAAGAGCTTTTGGAATTAGGGCAGCGACCACTGGGTGAAATTTTGTTTAATAATCCAGAAGTAACACGCAGCGATTTTAGTATTGCTTCTTTATTGCCTGAGCATCTTGAATATCAAGTGGCGGCCAATGCTCTAAAGCAGGCTCCACAATTTTTCTGGGCAAGACGTTCACAATTTACGCTTCCTGGTGGTGTGATTGTTCTCATGGAAGTTTTTTCACCACTCTTAGAGCGGTTTTTAGCAGAATCAGAGCAGTCCTCATGTTAGCTCACAAATTGCGCAAACAATCTGAATCTGGATTGTGTGCATTATCCAACTATATTCAATTGATGCGCATTAAAAAACCCATCGGAATTTTTTTACTATTATGGCCTACCCTGTGGGCTTTGTGGTTCGCTGCAAAAGGAACACCACCGCTTTCAATATTATTAATATTTATATTAGGGGTGATTATTACGCGTAGCGCAGGTTGTGTGATTAATGATGTTGCTGATCGACACTTTGATGGCTATGTCGCTCGTACAAAAAATAGGCCATTAATCACTGGGCGTGTGAAAGTTCTAGAAGCTCTGTGTTTATTCGTAATATT
>CAYUMZ010000197.1:0-4138 GCA_964446105.1 uncultured Gammaproteobacteria bacterium
ATTTAATCAGTGTTCCAGGTGCTGTGAATGCATTGTCTGAAAAATTCCATGATCCTTCGCTAGGATTAATAACAGGTTTAATGGGCAATTGATAATACGAGGCAAAATGAAAATCTCGTTCATCATGAGCAGGAACAGCCATGACTGCGCCTGATCCATATTCCATTAAAACATAATTGGCAATCCAAATTGGAATTTGTTCATTATTAATGGGATTGATGACTTTTAAATTGGTTGGAACACCCCTTTTTTGCAGTGTCGCCAATTCGGCTTCCGCCACTTTAAGATGTCGACATTCTTCGATGAATGCCATGATGGTTGCGTTGTCTTTTGCCGCTTGTTGAGCTAAGTGATGATCAGGTGCAATTGCCACATAAGTTGCGCCAAATAATGTATCAGGACGTGTGGTATATACCGTCAGTTTTTCGTCATGATTCACAATAGCAAATTCGATTTCCACACCTTCAGATCGACCAATCCAATTTCGCTGCATTGTTCGGACTTGTTCTGGCCAGCCTGTTAATGAATCAAGATTATCGAGTAATTCATCAGCATAATCCGTAATTTTTAAAAACCATTGCCGAATTTTTCGTCGTTCAACGACAGCCCCTGAACGCCAACCACGACCATCAACAACTTGCTCATTGGCAAGTACGGTCATATCGATTGGATCCCAATTCACTTCAGCTTCTTTTTGGTATACCAGGCCTTTTTTATACATCCGAATAAACAACCATTGTTCCCACTGGTAGTAGGTTGGATCACACGTGGCATATTCACGTTTCCAATCAATGGCAAATCCCAGCTTTTTAAGTTGAGCCGACATATCAGCAATATTTTGACGAGTCCATTGAGAAGGCGCTAATTTATGTTGCAGAGCCGCATTTTCAGCCGGAAGTCCAAAAGCATCCCAACTCATTGGTTGTAAGACGTTTTTTCCTAGCATGCGTTGATAACGACTGATCACATCGCCAATCGTGTAATTTCGAACGTGCCCCATATGAAGCTCGCCGCTAGGATAGGGAAGCATCGATAAGCAATAAAACTTTTCAGTGCTGATGTCTTCTTTAGCTTCGAAAGTATGATGCTCATTCCAGTAGGCTTGCGCGCTGGACTCTAAATCTTTAGGCTCGTAACTATTATCCATGAAGTGACTCATTATTGCAGCGAAACATACTAGGATACCTGAGTCATAATTTTTCGCAAGTATACCTCATTAGGATATGCTTAACTTTAGCAAAATAACAGAGAATAATCATGGTTTTCGGATAGTTGCGGCATTGCATACAAATGTACCCTATTTTAGACTATAATAGTGTACTATCTATTTAGTTTATTTTTTATTGATTTGAGGGAAACTTATGAGTTCGTTGAGTTCAGATTTGTCAGATCTTTTGAGTAATAAAAAAAATACTGCACCCGATTATAATGCTCAAAGTTTGTTTACCGTTCGATCATCCAATCAATTATTTGTTGAACCTACACGAGACTCTTATTTAAAAAAACTCAAAGAAATTGTTGATATACCCGAAGAACATTTTGAAACTCTTTATATTAAACTGGTCGACAATTTTGTAGAATTTGCTCAAATACTTCCGATTCGATATCGAGAACATCTTTCTGGAATCATGCAAGATGGATTACGTCATGCTTTAGTTGCACTAGAATTATTATTTCAAACTTCTCCAACTAAACCACAACCCATTTATATATATGCTGTTTTTAGTATGGCTTTATTATCCGATTTAGTGAAAGTGATTGCGACTCAAAAAGTTATGGTATCTGATGAAAATGGAATGTATATCGATGAATGGTGTCCATTTACTGGATCTTTAGTCGAGCAGGGTGCGCAATATTATAAAATCCGTGAATACGGTGGTTATCGAGAAGCGTTTTTAAATTCAGCAAATCCCTTACTGGCACAACGTGCAATGCCAGAATTAGGGCTGCGTTGGTTAGCCTCACATCCACGCATTTTTGATATGTGGATTGCAGTACTAACAGGCCACGAAGATTGGGCAGGTGAATTAGGATTGTTGAAAAAATTGTTGAGGAAATTTTTATCCGAAAAAGAAAAAGAAATGTTATTTTGGTTAGATAAAATCCCTATGGATTATACTGTTCCTGAAGAAGTAGCTATCGGTGAGAAATTTTTAGAATGGTTAAAGGATGGTATTGAAAACGAGACAATTTCTGTTAATGAAAAAGATTCCTTCGTTCATATTTTAGACGAAGGTGTTTTTATTGAGACACCGGATGTATATGATGCTTTTAATCATGTTTATTCTAGTTATCGAGATTTTATCGTTTTACAAAAACAATTTAACTATTTAGGTATTGCGAAATTAAGTGGATACGACTTTAAATTCGAACAATTTTTTGCTGTGCGAGGAGATGCCGCTGCTCGTTTAGGCTTTTTAACACATCATAAACAAGATTTAACCGCAGCCAATCTCGCTGCTGCAGCGGCTGCGAAAATAGCGGGTGAAATGCAGGGGCAAGTGAAAGTGAGTGATCTCAAAGGGCAGATGTTGAGCCAACCCGTTTCAACGTCGAAAAAATCACTTCAAGGTCTTCTTGTTTCAGATCCTGCGATTCTTTATGGTAGTGGTAGTATTCCGGCAGCTAGTAAAGTAATGAAAGATGTTTCCATTAGCTATACCCAAGATGCACAATTACCTAAATTACAAAATCAGCAGCCTAGTCAACAACAAACTCAACAAGCTACAGTGACTGTTACTCCTCCGAACACCAGAACTCGCCGTTAACCGGCTACAAAGCAGAATAGCACTGAATCTAAAGATGATTCTGAAAATGATTGCTTGCTTACATAGAGTAGACTATGCACCCGGCGCAAATTTAATCCAATATTCAGACTTTAACACTTTTTTCTTTACAATTTTCTGCACTGTAAACCCAAAATCTACTTCCGCATTGACAATTATTATGCTTTAAATTATTCTACTGTTAATTTCATTTTACGGAGGATTTGAGATGAGGCTATTCAAGAAAAAAGAGAAAACTCCACCAAGTTCTACTGCTGCAAAAACTTCCGCGGTTTCCCCAGCTTCAGCTGCTCCATCGGCTCCTCCTGCAGAGTTTCTTATACCCCCCGGTGAAGCAGCAAATTCCGCAGTAGCTGAAAAGACTGCCAGCTACGGCCAGATTGCTACTATTTTACAAGGTCCTGCCCCAAGTAAACCACTACTTCCAGGTGAGCAAGAATTCTTAGAAGGAGAGAGGTTGTATAATCTGAGTCAATTTTATGAAGCAATGCCATACTATCATAGTGCAATTGAAAAAGGATATATGGGTGGATATTTCCGATGCTGGGTAATTCATGATCAATTCTTACCTGAGAAAGATCAACATAAGACTGACGGAATTTTAATAGGCGCACAAAAACTTGGATTGCCTTGGTGTTTAGAAGAGGTTAAAAAAGATAATGTTACAGCGAAGTATATTCTTGCTTGTTATCATTTTTATGGAATCGGTGATCGAGGCAAAGATTATCTTGCGTGCGTAAAATTGCTCAAAGAGGCAGCCAATGCTGGGCACGGTTTTGCTCAAAACTTATTAGGCGTTTGTTATGAATATGGTAATGGCGTCACAATCGATTATAAAGCAGCCGTAAAATGGTATACCGACGCTTCTAATCAAGGTATCGCATGGGGAGAATATCACTTAGGTGCCTGTTTAGTAGAAGGCAGGAAAGGGATTAAAAAAGAAGAACGCAATGGCTTTGCATTCATGAAGTCAGCTGCTGAAAAAGGTCTTGCAGAAGCCTTAAATCATGTTGGTTTTTGTCTCATGAAAGGCACCGGTGTTGCGAAGAATTTCAAAGAGGCAGCTGATTTATTTGTAATAGCTGCAAATAAAGGCAATGCGGATGCTATGTGCAGTATTGGCGCTTGTTATTTTAATGGCGAAGGCGTGCCAAAAGATAAAGGGACAGCGATTGAATGGTATTCTAAAGCTGCAGCAAAAGGTCATGAGACTGCAAAATCGAATTTGAGAGCGATCGAGAGTGGTTCATCAAAAGGTGGCGGTTATTATTATTGGTTTAGATACTAAACTAACGTCGTCGTATCTTGAGTTGTTAGTTCTTTTAGTGAATCAACATCACAATGTGGTAATA
>CAYUMZ010000198.1:0-4125 GCA_964446105.1 uncultured Gammaproteobacteria bacterium
CTTAACTACAATCTCCCTGCAATGCCCGTTCAGTACTTTCCTATTTTACAAGCCAACAAAACTCGTGCAATTCACGAATTATCTGATGGAACAATCGTTATCTGTGTTGAAAATGATGGTAACCATGAAAATTATCGACTTAATTTAATTACGAATAAAGTCACTAAGGTTGGCATACCTGCCGTCAAAGTTATCTCTATTCTTTCTAACGATGATCAAACTGCTTACTTCGGATTAGAAGATGGACGCCTAATTCATTGGAATATTCACGAAGATAAACTCATTAAATGCTGGCACATTACGACAACTGAAGATAATGAATTTGAGAATTCTAATTTAACTCCCGAGATAGCACTGCTTCCTGATCTAGAAATCATCGAAAAAAAGGGATCATCAATTGTTTGCATTGCACAAAATGAGGATAACAAACTATTTCTTGTAACAGACGTTGAAGACGGTTATGTGACTTGCTTATTCGATCACACTGACTCATCACTCATTCGAGTAGGTTTCATAAAATTTGGAAGTGTCCAAAAATTATTCAGAGAGGTAACAAACGTATATTATTCTCAATCTGGAGATCTAACTGTAGTATTAAAAGAGAGTGGATCTAAAAGCAGCCTCGATATTCTATGCATTAATAGTGAAAGAAAAGTCGAAGAAGAATTTCTTTCTGAGAAAGATATTTCTGGGCAGTCTGCTTTTGGTTTCTTCAACGGATTATTAGCATTCTCAGGTTACGAACCCAATAATGTAGATTCTGAAAATGAACAAGGAATTGATCATTTTGTAGAAATTCACGATTTTTTTGCTTTAAAATAAAACTTATAAAATAACCTCATCTAACTTCACTCTACTTTAGTTATTCTTTACAGAAACATGCTGTGTTTGTGCAGCTTTTTCTTCAGCTCGACGCTCTTGTTGGTTTTCCATTCCCTTTTTAGCCCACCCAGCAAGTCGCGATGATTGCGGAGATGAGTCAGCGCGAGGGGCACTTGCGTGTTCTTGACTACTTCTATATTCTGCCTCGCTATGAGCATTTGTTGTAACTCGCTCTTTAATCTCTTTTACTGCCGCATTTAATTCTTTTTCTAAAACTTGTAAATTATCTATCAAACCCTCAGATATTTGATTTTTTCTAAATTGTGGAACATCTTTAAATTGCTCATTTTGAGCTTTTAGAAAAGATTGTATTTTATCTGCTTTAGCAAGATCGATTTCAACTCCAGATGGTTTATTTTTGAGAAAATTGACATAATTTTTAATATCCTCAGCAAGGTTCTCAAAATGGGTTTTTGCATCCGGCCTTACCTTGATTTTTGTACTATCCCATGATACCGAATTTATCAGATGCCCTTGCAATTTTTCAAAGTCCTCACTAGCAGATAACTGAACAGGCTTTTTTGTATTTCTTTCCACATTGTAAGCCACTATTTTTTGAGCTGCCATTTTCATATTCTCTTCACGTTCCTGATCTGATAAAGCTTTTTTGTTATCGACGTGGACTTTGATATCTTTTAATGCCACACCGATCGCCATTAATCTCATTCCATTTAGACGTTGCACATTTTCAGAGCCATTATATTTTTTATTCTGACTAGTCAATCGATCAATATTTATCCTCATATTTTTAAGTACGCTATTAGATTCACTTGCATTTTCAGGATTTTTTGCTTTTTCATTTCTATATATTAATGCTAATGATTCCAAAAAATCTTGCTTTGTTTTTGGTGTTAGCTCTTCATATTTTATTTGCGCTTTTGAAAGTTGTTCTTGCAACCTATCATATTCAGTTTTGATAAATGCCCTGTTTTCCTGTTCCTGTTGTGTTAGCTGAGGAACATTTTCTCCCTTCGCTTTGGCAGCATTTCTCTCTATGTCCATATTATATATTTTTTTATTTTCTTCATCTATAGGGCCAAAAGCTTCTTTTGCACTGACATATTCAGATTCTAATCTTTTGTATTCTGCATAAACTTTCTTATCATTTCTAAAGGCGGCATATTTAGCCATATACTGATCAAATGCCTTATCAATTGCATTATTTACAGTGTCAATCCTAGCGCCTGTTGCCACCTGTAACAATAAAACTACTTTATCACTCTCTAATTCTGATACCGTACTGTCTACCTTCATACTCACCTCACACCCTAAGGTCTTTACATACTCAATTATAGCTTATTTACTGGGTTTTTGCCGGGGTCTACCGGCCGGTATGCTGGGTTTATGCTGTGCAAGCCCAGGACTGGAGTCAACTTTAGCCCTAGCAGGATAGTTTTTCTTTATAGCAATAATTAATGCTTAATTTTACTTGTAATCAATACACAATATATTTTGATATCAAACTAAAAGAAATGATTGAGATGTTTTAGAAGAATTCCAGCCCAGGCAAACTGGGCTGGATAAAGGAGAAGTAACTACACGGCTGTTTTAATGCTCGCTTTAACATTGGCGTATGGCTTAGCCCAAGGCTTTAATTGCTGCAAATTAGCTGGAAGATGCGCGATTGCTGCATTGGCAGCTGCTTGGGAAGGGAAAGAACCATAGATTAACACAAAGTAATCTTTGCCTTTGAGGGTTGTATGGTACACCTTCGCTTTTTGCTGAAGATGATTGTTTGCAATCACCTTTTGAATAGCGGCTTTAGAACCAGACCCCATCAATTGCAAGGTGTAGTTTTTGGCTGGTGCTTGAAGAATACTTCTCTCATCACTAGTGAGTTTAGCATTACCCTTTGAAGCAGCCAGTTTAGCTCCTTTAGCATTGGCAACCTGTCCCTGACCTTGCTTATTGCCTTTTAAAGCCGTTTTTTGGCCTTGCTGAGTCTTCTGTTGAGGAGCCGTGGGGGTTTGATCTGAATCATCAAGATCCGCTGTTGCTTCATCAGCGTCTGCTGAGTCAACCGCTGCCTGACCTCTACCTTGTTTAGCTTGAGCATTCGCTTGAGCCCTGTTTCTGCCCTTTTGCGCCTGGTTTTGCTCGGTAGCCTCATCCGACTGGTTCAGCTCATTCGCTGCTGTTGTTTGAGCCGCCCCGTGTTTCTTATTGGCAGCCTGCTTATTACGATCTTTTTTATGCAATGCCGCTTGCGTGTGTTTCTTGCGAAGTTCAGCCACTTTTTGAGCCTTATGATGCTTATCGTTCGCCGCAGTTTCCTGAGCTACCGCTTTGCCTTTTTTCGATTGAGTCTGAGCGTTGTTCGCTTGAGCCTGCTCTTGAGCCGCTTTTCCCGCGCCATTTTCTTTATCGAAAGCCTGTGGTTTGAACTGTTCTGGCTCAGCAGAAGCCTGAGGACGTCTCACTTCCTGCCATCGATTGGGCTGTGAATCACCCAAGCGCATAGGCGCTGTACGAGCTGAGTCGTTTGAGAAGTTATCTCGATTCGCGTATTGAGGCTGAGAACCCATCATTTTTAGAGCACGTATCGCTTGTTGATGATTCTGAGAAGCGGCTTTGGCTATCCAAAACCGGGCTTGTTTACCATTACGGGTTACATTTTGGCCGTAATAATACATATAACCAAGAGCATATTGCGCGTCTGCATCCCCATCCTGGGCCGCTTCACGCACCTGTTCATAGGTTAAACCGTAGTTTTTAGCAGCAAATCCCTGCTCGCCATGATGTGACCCACCACGATGAGCACATCCCGAAATCGCTAAAACGCCCACCAGGGCTAGTACTGGATAAATCAAACGCATGGTTAGATCCTTTTTGATTAAACAAGTCATTTCCTTGCAAATGCAGATAATACATAATTTTCAGCCAATAGAATAGTGGGATATTTAGAGTCAGATCCCGGCCTCAATATTTAATAAAAATTAATATTTCCTTAATGTGGCTTTGATATATTAAACGAGTTATTTTGGAATCTAGGTAGGCCACATGGCCCTTGGGTTCTAATGAATAATCCAGTAAAATGACCCAATAATGTAATGAATTAGGAGTTTAATATGTTTGGTGGTAAGCATGAAAAAGAATCTAACAAGCGTTTGATGGAATCCAGTTTGCAGTATCTCAAAGAAGCTGGTGACTTGTTGATAGCCTCCAGTATTCAAGCATTTTATTTTACGTATGAAAATGATGGACGGGATGTTTCTAATGGTACTGAAACCACCGCAGATGGAT
>CAYUMZ010000199.1:0-4120 GCA_964446105.1 uncultured Gammaproteobacteria bacterium
ATAATCGTGCCACATCTGATGAAGTCGAAGCAGTAAAGTCGGTAAAAAAATTATCGAGTCTGCTCGACAGAGCGACTAAATTTCAAAAAGGTCCTGTAGCAGCTCTAAACGCAACCGCTCTAAGTAAGCATCTCGCTGAAATGAGAAATAATACGCCTTTAATGCAAAATCTGAAAGATATGGATAATAAGAAACCTGTTAGAGAAGAAGTTTCAGTTAGAAACTACGGTCGTTAAATGGGGCTTACTCCACACCTAAGATGTCCTGCCTGGGATAAGAAGTTTGATAACAACTAAAGCAATGGCTTTTGCATGTGCTTCCACATTATATCGATAAGCACATGAGTATAGCAGTTGCTGCTTGACATCTATGATCCAAGTTGGTTCAATAGCTTACCTCAATGGAATGGCTTAAAGGACTATGAAAGCTAAACTACCTCTAATTCTCTGCTGTACAACTTTGTTGGTTTGCGGATGTATGAGCAACATACATAAGCGAACAACATCTCGTGATCCTGGTTTTTACGAATCCGGAATGCGATTTGAACCGCGTGCTCATGATGAAGCAGAAGTTAAAATTGCTGAATCAGCAGATTCAATCAATGAATCTCTCAAAGAGTTGTCTGAAATTGAAAGAGCAGTGCATCCTGGAGCTCGTTTACCCAAACCACCAAATCCTGCGCGAATTGGTATGGCAGGAACTGCTTCAATCGATTGGATTGGACCTGTAGAGCCGTTAATCGAAAAAATTGCTAAAGCGGGTCATTATCGAGTGCGCGTGTTGGGTCCAAAACCAGCAATACCTGCATTGGTGCAGATCAGCAAGCAAGATGTACCTTTGATGGATATTCTCCGTGATGTAACATTCCAGGTGCAGAAAAAAGCCGATATCGTTGTTTACCCGAGCAACCGGGTGATTGAGTTGCGCTATCTTCGTTAGACCTCTTGGAGTACCATGAAAAGAACTTTAAGCACTATTGGCTTCGCTCTCCTTGCGCTCTGCGTGGGTTGTTCTTCTTCACCCAAGCCGCCTCGCGAATTAATTAAAATTTCAGCGTTAAAACAAAATCGTGGTCAAACGGCAGTCGGAAATTTAAGAGTCGATGCACTGCACGATACGGCAGTCTCAATTGGAGCTCAAGGTGGTCTTGCATGGCGAGCTGAAAGAATTGATTGCGTATTAAAACAGCAACAACACAATCTTAATAAAATTTATAATTTCACTGCCTTACTTCTGAATAAAGATATACTCCCTCCTGTTTTAGAGGAAGGGCGTGATCCAACGAATATTTCCAATTGTGAAACTATTCGAGCGGCTGATGTCGTTTATCGAATTATTACACCGCCCTGTTTCGTTAGTAATGCGCCCACATGGAGACAATATTTGTGGATGCACTACGAAAAACCTGAAGATCCCCATGCATCATTACTTCCAAGAAATCGTGAAGAAGCGGCACTATGGAATTGTTTTGTACGCGAAGGATGGCAAAAAGGCGTTGATCAAGCTGATGAAATATTTCGGGCTAATTTGATGCGTTTAAATCGTGACTTTAAAGGCATGGTTTTGTATCACAAATTGTATGCTCAAAACATGGTGACAGCACCGTTTGTTGCGCAAGCTGATTTAGGGGTAACGGGTGATGACCGTGAAATGCGTGTCAATGATCGCGTATTACGAATTACAGATACAGCAAGGTTGAATGTAAACAGTCAATCTTGGCAAGCGGCTATACAAAAACAACCGCATCAAATGTTGGAAGTTAAAGAGCCCGATGAAGCTAAAGTGAAAGCAATGCTAACGCCTAAACGTTATAAAGCTGAAAAGTATGATCAACCAATAGACTTAAAATACGGCAAATAACTTATGAAATCGACAAGTGAAAATCTTTATCCTGGAGAGCCATCACGTTTTACGCCTGAAAATTTTGATGGCTTATTGGCTTTTGCAACAAATTTAAATGCATCTGACGTGACATTACAAACTAATGAAGAAGTTGTTGCTGAAGTTTATGGTCGTTTATTTAAAATAACAAAACGAAAATTAACCAATACCGAAGTAGGTGATTTATTAAATTCAATTTACGGACCTAATGGTACTACCCAATTATTGAGTGGTCAGGATGTTGATACGCACTATGAAATTCGTCCAGGTCGTAATGAGCGTTATCGTTTCCGTGTCAATGGTACTGCGTGTCAAGTCGAAGGCCATTCGGCAATGCAATTAACACTTCGAACAATTCCCAATGAGCCACCTACATTAGCCAGTATGAGTTTGCCTGAAAATGTTATTGCCTCATTAGCGCCCAAAGATGGCGTTGTGTATGTAACGGGCGCCACAGGTTCTGGTAAAACGACTTTACTAGCCGCTGTGATTCGTGAATTAGGGGAAGATCCAGAAGGGCATCGGAAAATATTGACCTACGAATCTCCTATTGAATTTGTCTATGATATGGTTCAGATGCCAACCTCAGTCATCAGTCAATCTGAAATTCCTCGTCATTTACCTACATTTGCTGCTGGTGTGCGCAATGCGTTGCGTCGTAAACCCCGTTTGATATTAGTGGGGGAATCACGAGATCCAGAAACTATCGGTGCCGTGATTGAAGCCGCATTAACAGGGCATCCTGTTTATACCACCCTGCACAGTACAGGTGTTGCGGAATCTATACGACGGCTTGTTGGTAGTTTTCCTCAAGAAGAACGTCAAGGTCGCACAATTGACATTATTGAAACGATGCGACTCATTATGTGGCAACAATTGGTGCCTACCGTTGATGGTAAACGTGTACCTCTGCGAGAGTTTTTAGTGTTTGATGAAGAGGTTCGCGATAAGTTATTGGAAGTGAATTATAATGAAGTCACCTCTTTGACGCGAAAGCTCTTAAGAGAACGTGGTCAACCCATGCGGGTAGATGCTGACCGTGTCTTTAAAGAAGGGCTCATCACTGAGCGCCTCTATAAGGTCTTGCTTGCTGGTGCTAAACGTCAAGAGATGGATACGCCTATCTAACTTCCTCAATTCTTGAAAATAGTCTATAATCATTCGTATCGATAGGATGACGATAAGGAAGTCAATATGAGGTTACCGTCGCAAAACGCAAGCTGGCGCGATTCAGCAAGATATCCAAAATTCTTTTTTTTGGATTCCCGCGCGGTTTTCCCTTTTTTCTTTTTTCTATTACACATTAAATTGTGGACTTTTATTATTGCTGCAGTATTTACAATCTTTTTTTCAACCTTATTGCGTTTTGGATTTACGTTAGCGATTTTCGGTCGCTGGGTTCGTGCTTTAGCCGCAGGGCCACGTAAAATCGCGAAGCCTTTTTGGGGATAGCAGTATGGCAGTGGATAATCTTATCACGACTAAAATGTGTTCCGTCGCCAAAAAGATGGGGGCAAACTTTAGTTTTAATGATCGTCCCTTGACGCATAAAGAAGTCTTTTCTGAGCGTGGATTACTACCCGCATTATCTCGACGAGCTGATCAGTTATGTTCTCTCTGTTTGGGGTATGGCATCGGAGTGACATTTGATGAGGCGGAAGACTCGATGTTAGGCGTTAAGGTGAATTTCGATGATGTAACGCCTACGGTTTTACGTCTATTATGCATTACAGATGTTCTCAATGAGTTGATTAATGCAGCGCCATCAAAGGAAATCACTCCGTTAGATGAGTTAAAGTACGATTAAGAGGCCCTGGCCTTGAATTCTGGTGTTCAGGACCAATATAAATGTGATCGTTACGGATATAGCGATTGTTAACATTGCGTTAATAAAACTGTGGTATAATTACTACAAAGGTTAAAAGGAAAGCTTTAGGGGCTGTTCTATGAAGAACAGATGTGACCAAGGATAGGTCTAGTAGTCTCCAAGGAATAAAGCAGCGTTATTAATAGCACGAATAGTGCAGGGTTGGAGGAGATTGAAATGGCAGTAAATATGAATATGAGAGAAGCGATAGAAAGCTTAGTGAATAAAGGCGCATCAATGTTGTCGCAGTTTGCGGATACATGTGCTAATGCGGTTGTGGCTTTAGGTAATAAACCCGATAAATTACCTGCTGACGTAAAAAAAGCTGATGTATATGGTAAAAAAGTTGAAGAACTTAAATCAGAAGGCGCA
>CAYUMZ010000200.1:0-4048 GCA_964446105.1 uncultured Gammaproteobacteria bacterium
ACATTTTCCATGCGCATAGAGCGAGATCCTTTAACCAACATTACTTTTTTCTCATTCAAAATAGGCCTCAATACCGTCACTAATTCTTGAAGATCCGTAAAATGCTGCGCAGAAGACCCATAAGCTGCAGAAGCATGCGCAGATAATTTGCCGAAGGTAAAAAATTGATTAATGCCCGCCTCATGAACCCATGTTCCTACATCTCGATGTATTTTTTCCGCTTCAGAGCCCAACTCTCCCATATCACCCATAACTAAAGCCGTGGGCATTCCGGTTTGTTGCAAAACATTAAGCGCTGCTTTAAATGCAAGTGGATTCGCATTATAGGTATCGTCTATTAAAACTGCTCCGCTTGAAAGCTCATGTCGTATCATTCGCTTTGGAACAGGCGCCATATTTTCCAAACCTTTTTTAATATCTTCTAGCTTTACATTACACGCTA
The DNA here is from genome assembly GCA_964446105.1 of uncultured Gammaproteobacteria bacterium. GTDB lineage: Bacteria > Pseudomonadota > Gammaproteobacteria > JAIEPX01 > JAIEPX01 > JAIEPX01. Next base: position 443 of record CAYUMZ010000200.1, read on the forward strand.
TTGCGCAGGCACTCGCTGTTAATGCATTATTAATATTATGTTTACCGATTACAGACAACTGAATTCTAAGTTCGCCAGCTGTAGTCACTAAAGTAAATTCAGGATAACCTTGAGAATTCACAACAACATCTTTAGCACTCACTTCTGCATTGATTTGTTGTCCGAATCGAATGATTCGTTTGCCCGCTAATTGTTGTTGCCATAATTTTGATAGTGGATCGTCAAGATTGACTACAGTAACACCGTTTTGACCTAAGCCTGAAAAAATTTCTCCCTTCGCTGCAGCAATATTTTCTAAGGTGCCAAATCCTTCTAAATGTACAGGCGCAACAATAGTAACCGCTGCCACATCGGGCTGCGCAATTTTTACAAGCTCTGCTATTTCACCAGGGTGATTTGCACCTAACTCAAGAACAACGGTCTTATAGGAGTCATCTAATTGTAATAATGTCAGTGGCACTCCGATATTATTATTGAAGCTACTCACAGGACTGAGTGTTTTACCTAAACCAGAAAAAATACTGGCCAACATCGTTTTTGTTGTTGTTTTTCCACAACTCCCCGTAACAGCAATGACAGGCACTTTAAATTGTTCACGATGCCAACGTGCCAACTGACCAAAAGCCTGAATTGTATCAGCCACAATAATTTGTGGAATTTTTACATCCACTTTCGTATTCACTAAAACTGCCACTGCCCCTTTTTTTTCGGCTTCTTGAACGAAATTATGCCCGTCGAAATTCTCGCCTTTGATTGCAATAAAAAGATTACCCGGCTTAATCGTGCGAGAATCAATACTCACACCATTATATGTAGGAGTCTGATCTCCCACCAATTCAGCCGATAAAACTTCAGCACATTTTTTTAAATTAATCATAATGTCCTCATTCACGTAAATGTTTATCAGCCGTTTGCTGCTGAACGCGTTCGATATCACTAAAAGGCAATTTCTCATCACCGATAATCTGGTAAGTTTCATGCCCTTTTCCAGCGATTAATACCACATCTCCTGGCTCAGCACAATCAATCGCGTGAGCAATCGCTGCGCCACGATCAAGTTCAACTTCTGCTGCCCATGGACACAATAATCCTGATTTAATTTCATCTATAATCGATTGCGGAGATTCAGAACGAGGATTGTCATTCGTCAAAATCAATTGATCAGAATAACGCTCTGCAACCTGCCCCATGAGTGGTCGCTTACCACGATCTCTATCACCACCACAACCAAATACACACCATAATTTACCTTCTGTATGTGGTTTCAATGCTAACAATGCTTGCTGCAATGCATCAGGAGTATGTGCATAATCGACAACGATGAGCGCTTGTTTATCACCGCCGTACGATTGCATTCGACCCATTACCGTTTGCAAATGAGAAACGGCTTCCAACGCTGAATCAAAAGAAACTCCCATGACATTTAATACACCTAAAACTGCCAACACATTACTAATATTAAATTGACCTAACAAAGAACATCGCAATTCACCACTACCCCAAGGCGACTCTATTTTAGCACTAAAACCTTTAGAATATTGACGGATATTACTCGCAATAATCATAGGACAATCAATATCGGAATGATTCTGTAGACCATACGCTATAACATTTACCTCTTTATTGATCTCATGAATTATTTCTTTACCAACTAGATCATCACAATTAATGATCGCATTTTTTAAATTCGGCACATCAAATAAACGCTTCTTTTGCGCTTTATAATTATCGAGAGTACCATGATAATCTAAATGATCACGCGTTAAATTTGTGAATACTGCGGTTTCAAATGCAACTCCACTGACCCTCTCCTGATGTAATCCATGTGATGAAACTTCCATCGCAACAGAATCTGCACCTTGATTTTTTAATTCGGCCAGAATCCGCTGTACACTGATCGCGTCAGGCGTAGTGTGAGCACTCGATATTAATTCAGGTAAAAATCCGTAACCAAGCGTTCCAATAATTCCACATTTTCGTCCGCATTCTTTTAAACTTTGTGAAATAAAATGTGTAACAGATGATTTTCCGTTAGTACCCGTCACCCCAACAACAGACATTTGCGCTGAGGGTTGCTGATAAAATCGGCCAGCGATTTCGCTTAAATATCGACGTAATTCAGGAACAACAATAACGCGTTCATCTTTAACAACATCACGTTCGGCTAAAACAGCAACGACTCCTTTTGTTAGGGCTTCTTGAATAAATTCATGACCATCATACGCTTCGCCCATCATCGCAACAAAAACATCATTTTTTTTGAGGTGACGTGAATCTAAAACCAATTGATCAAATTCCGTCGAAAAAGACGGTGTGATAATTCCCGATAAACAATAAGCTAAATCAGTCATATTTTTTCTCAATGTAGTCTTGTGAAGCTCTCGCTAACGCTCCACCCCTGGGTGGTCTTTTAATGTATTGCCAGAACCGCTACTTATAATATTTTTCGCTGGAGGTGGTTGCTGCTCAACCGTTGCCGGCGGTAAATTATCAGGAGGTACTGCTAAAATACGTAATGCGCCTGCCATCACTGTAGAAAAAACGGGCGCCGCAACCACTCCGCCAAAATGCTGTGACTGTGGTTCAGTCACCACTACAATACACACTAATCGTGGTTTATCCAAGGGGGCTATTCCTGCAAAAGAAGACAAATATCGCGAATGATCATACCCATGTTTTCCAGCAATATAGGCTGTACCCGTTTTACCTCCAACATGATATCCAGCAACATTGGCTCGAGTACCGGTACCTTCTTTTTCAGTCACCAAACCTAACATTTTCACAACTTCTTGCACAACATTCTCTGGTAAAATTCGTTCACCCCTTTGCACTCTAACATTTTTCACAAAGGAAATCGGACGTTTAATTCCGCCTGCAGCCAACATCGTGTAACCTTGAGCCAATTGCAACGGTGTCACTGTCATAGCATAACCCATTGCTAAAGTCGCAGTTTCAACCGGCCTCCATCGTTGACGTGTTGACAATGTGCCTGACACTTCACCAGGAAATCCGCTGGCCGTTTTTTCTCCGAATCCAGCATTAAAAAGTGTTTTTGATAATTTTTGAGCACCAACGACAGCGGCCATTTTACTCATTGCCACATTACTAGAATGTTGCACAGCCTGACTCACCGTAATCACGCCATAATTGTGCACATCACTGATAGTATTTCCATCAATAGTAATTCGACCTGGATTCGTATCGATAATGGAATCAGGTTTAAATTTTCCTGATTGTAAAAAAGTTGCTGCGCTAAACGCTTTCATTGTAGAACCTGGTTCAAACACATCGGTCACAGCACGATTTCTGTATCGTCCATCACGAGGACCTGTAATAGAATTTGGATTATATGAAGGAACATTCGCCATCGCTAAAATTTCACCATTATTCACATCAATTACAATCGCAGTGCCCGCTTTCGCATGATATTGTTCTACAGTTTCCGCGATTGCTCGATAAGCAATAAATTGAATTCTACTGTCAATGGATAAGGCTAAATCGTGGCCTTCACGAGGCTGTCGAATGATATTTAGTTCTGCCACCACTTGCCCTAACCGATCTTTTATCACTTCTTATTTTCCAGGCACACAACGCAACCACTCATCA
>CAYUMZ010000201.1:0-4025 GCA_964446105.1 uncultured Gammaproteobacteria bacterium
ATGATTTTGTTCTGGATCGAGTACTTCTAATAAAGCAGAAGCAGGATCTCCTCTAAAATCCATCGCCATTTTATCCACTTCATCTAACATAAATAATGGATTACGTACTTTGACCTTCGCTAATTTTTGAATGATTTTGCCTGGCAAAGATCCGATATAGGTACGACGATGACCACGAATTTCAGCTTCGTCTCGAATACCGCCCAACGAAATACGCACAAACTCACGCCCGGTTGCACGCGCAATTGATTCACCCAAAGAGGTTTTACCCACACCCGGAGGTCCTACTAAACATAAAATGGGACCTTTTACTTTTTTAGCGCGTTGTTGAACCGCTAAATATTCAATAATACGTTCTTTCACACGCTCTAATCCAAAATGGTCGTGCTCTAAAACGCCCTCAGCCTTTTCTAAATCAGAACTGACATTGGTTTTTTTCTTCCAAGGTACTGATAACAACCATTCCAGATAGTTGCGAGAAACGGTTGCTTCAGCCGACATTAAAGGCATCATCTTTAATTTAGTTAATTCAGCCAAAGCCTTGGCTTTTGCTTCTTGAGGCATTCCCGCTTTATTAATTTTATCTTCTAGCTGTTCTAATTCTGTCATGCCGGTTGAATCATCAATTTCACCCAATTCTTTTTGAATCGCTTTCATTTTCTCATTGAGATAATACTCCCGCTGACTTTTTTCCATTTGAGTTTTAACACGTTTTTGTACGCGTTTATCGAGTCGCATTTTATCAATTTCAGCTTCAAAATGAACAAGCACTAATTCCAAACGCGCTCGAATATTTCGTGCCTCAAGAATCAATTGTTTATCATGTAAACTCAAAGGGACGTGAGCAGCAATCGTGTCCGCTAATCGTGCGGGATTCTCGATCCCCGCTAAAGAATTTAAAATTTCGGGTGGAATTCGCTTATTAATTTTTACATATTCTTCAAAACAGGATAATAATGAACGAATAACGACAGATAAATCTTCCTCAGGCTCAATTAACTCATGCACAAATGAAATTTCTGCGGTTGAATAATCAGTGCCCTCACTGAAATTAACGACATCTGCACGTTGATTTCCTTCAACCAATACTTTAACTGTGCCATCGGGCAATTTTAACATTTGTAAAATCGTCGATAATGTACCCACTTTGTACATATCTTGCGTCTTTGGATCGTTAATCCCCCCTTCTTTTTGAGCAACGAGAAAAATCTGTTTATCACCTTCCATCGCAACATCCAGTGCTTTAATAGATTTTGCTCTTCCAACAAAAAGTGGAATGACCATATGCGGATACACGACTACATCACGTAATGGTAATACTGGATAAATCATTTCCTTGTTCGTAGACATCTTAACGATCTCCTTTTCTAGCTGACTTTGGCTTAGAAGTGCTAACTTCTGCATCTCCAGCATAAATTAATATAGGGTTACTTTTTCCTTGAATCACAGAGGCATCAATCACGACTTTTTTCAAATTTTCGATTGAAGGTAATTCATACATGGTGTCTAGCAAAACATGTTCCAGAATTGAACGTAACCCACGAGCTCCTGATTTTCGCGCCATCGATCGTTTTGCGATTTCGCTTAATGCGTCAGGACGAAACTCTAACTCAACGTTTTCCATTCCAAATAATTTTGCATATTGCTTTGTCAGCGCATTTCGCGGTTCTGTCAGAATCGACATTAAGGCGCTTTCATCGAGCTCATCAAGTACTGCAATAACAGGTAATCGACCAATAAATTCGGGAATTAATCCAAATCGAATTAAATCCTCTGGCTCGACTAGCTTCATTAATTCGCTGAAAACCTTTTGATCTTTTTGACTATGCACACTTGCAGAAAATCCGATTCCGCTTTTTTCTGTTCGTTGACGAATAACCTTATCTAAATCAGAAAATGCTCCGCCACAAATAAATAATATATTTGACGTATTAACGTGCAAAAATTCTTGTTGAGGATGTTTACGTCCGCCTTGTGGTGGAATACTTGCCACGGTGCCTTCAATTAATTTTAACAATGCTTGTTGCACACCTTCACCTGAAACATCTCGCGTGATAGAAGGATTTTCAGATTTACGTGAGATTTTATCGATTTCATCGATATAGACAATACCTGACTGTGCTTTTTCAACACTATAATCGCAATTTTGCAATAATTTCTGAATAATATTTTCAACATCCTCACCCACATAACCCGCTTCTGTGAGCGTGGTTGCATCGGCAATTGTGAATGGAACATCAAGAATTTTCGCTAAAGTCTGAGCTAATAATGTTTTTCCTGAGCCTGTTGGTCCTATTAAAAGAATATTACTTTTACCCAGCTCAACATCATTATTACCCGGATCACTGTGTAATCTTTTATAATGATTATATACTGCAACTGATAGCGCTTTTTTGGCATAATCTTGACCAATGACATATTCATCCAATGCCGCTTTTATTTCAGTGGGTGTTGGCAATTTTGTAGCAGTCTTTGCTTCAGAAGTACTACTCGCTTCTTCTTGAATAATGTCGTTACATAATGCTACGCACTCATCACACACGAAAACGCCTGGACCAGCAATTAATTTTCGTACGTCATGCTGGCTTTTATTACAAAAGGAACAGTACATACCCTTCATTTCATCACCCATTAGTTACCTCTCTAATGCTTTATATTTAAGGCCAACCCTCATAATTTCAAGTATAGCGCGTATAGCAGTATTTGTCTGTGACACTTACAGGAAATAGGATTGGCCAAATAGGAGTTGAATCAGGCAATTTCGACCTTTGGCAGCATAGAGCCTGCATCTGCTCTGGATGTAATAATGGCATCGATCATACCGTATTCCACGGCCTGTTCGGCCGACATGTAGAAGTCTCGATTGGTGTCTTTTTCAATGATATCGAGGCTCTTGCCAGTATGCTTTGTCAGTACTGCATTCACCTGATCGCTCACTCGTTGAGTTTCTCGAGCATGAATCTGGATATCAGTGCCTTGCCCTTGGAAACCTCCAAGAACTTGATGAATCATGACAGTCGAATTGGGGAGGCAAAAACGCTTACCCTTCGCGCCCGCACAAAGCAGTACAGCTGCAATACTAGCCCCATGTCCAAAGCATAATGTACTGACATCAGGTTTGATAAATTGCATCGTATCGTAAATTGCCATTCCAGCGGTTACGTGGCCACCCGGCGAATTAATATAAAGACTAATATCTTTATCGGGATTTTCGGATTCTAAAAATAATAATTGAGCAATCACCAAATTGGCCATATGAGGTTCTACTTCTCCTACTAAAAAAACAACCCGTTCTTTTAATAATCGAGAATAAATGTCATACGCGCGCTCACCTCGCGCCGATTGTTCAATGACCATAGGCACTAATTGATTTGTAAACATAACACTATACTTCCTCGTGTTTAGATGTCATAAATTCATCATAAGATAACTGTTTTTCAATTATCTCAACTTCTTCCAAGAATTTTTCCACAACTTGCTCTTCCAATACATTAGAACGAAAATATTCCATACTACGTGGATTCTTTTTGTAAAGATCGATTAGCTGCGAGGGATGCTCATATGAGGCTGCAAATTGTTCTAATTTCGACATCACTCGATTTTCATCGACTTTTAGACCGTAACTATCAATTGCTTCAGAAAATAAAAGCCCTAATTTCACATTCTGAATCGCTTTCTCTTCAAAATGTTCACGAGGTAATGAATCCAATAATTTTTTATTTTTGCCGCCCATACGCTCAATAAATTCTTCTTGTGACCGTTTAATTTCTCGATCGACAAGCGCAGCAGGGATTTCAAAAACATTTTTCTCTATTAAAATTTTCATAAGATCTTGTTTGACTCGATCTTTACTGCGTTGTTCAATATCCTTTTGCATATTCACTTCAATATCTTTTCGTAACGCAGGAATACCGCCTTCTTTAATGCCAAATTTTTTCGCAAATTCATCATTCATTTCAGGAAGTTCAGGGGATGAAATTTTATGTACAGTTACATCAAATTCAGCTGATTTACCCGCAAAATCT
>CAYUMZ010000202.1:0-4013 GCA_964446105.1 uncultured Gammaproteobacteria bacterium
GGCCTAAGGGGTTATCTGGATCTTGATTACAGGACTTGGCTAATAGTGAAATAAAAGGCATTTGCCCTTCATAATAATCCACGCGTCGAGCTTCATTTTCAGCGTGATTCCAGGCAATGACGTTTTTTGTTATTGAATCTGTATAATAAAACGTTTTAGGGAATAAATGTTTACCCCATTGGTATTGGCATTGTGTCATTAAATATCGGGCAACAGGCAGATTATTACCTCGTATATAATTTTCAAATTCAGATTGTATTATCTCACATCCGCAATCTTCAATTAAAAATTGAGCCATGGGGACATGGCAAAATACAAATTGAGCTACTTCGTTTTTGTTTGTGACATCCTTGAAGCTAAGATCAATTTCTTGGGGGTTTAAGGAATATTCTCGCATGAGATATTTTACTAATTCAATATTGCCAGAAACAATGGCGCTACGTAGCCATTTGACGTCAGGAGTTTGCTGATATTCCTTAATAATCTGTTTGACAAAATCAATATCCCCAGTGGTGGTGCAGAGATAAAAATTGGGTCGTAAATTGAGTTGAAGGTCATTAAGATACGTTATTAAAAATATTACGAGATCTATATGGCCACTTTGCAGTGCTATGTTCAATGTTGACGAACTAGGTATAAACTGATATCGATTAATGAGATCTTGAATAAATTCTAGTGTTATCGTCTTATAGTTTAGTACAGAATTTATTGTTTCAGAAATTTGTGTGCCCATAGGATTGGGGAGATTCAACTCTCCTGTCCAAGCCATATCTCCAGAATAGATTATGCTAAGTTTTAACTTGGAAGAGGAATCTTCGATGTTCCCAAATTTATTTATGAGTAATTGTATCATCATCGGGTTGCCAGAAAATACAGCATTAGAATAAGTGGTTTTATTAGGTTCTATCTGTAATGTGTTTAAAAAATAGGCCACAAGCTCCACGTTTCCAGAGGAGATAGCGTTATTCATTGATTTTATTGTGGGGCTATTTTTGTGAATATCTGTGCAGTATTTAACTAAGTGTTTATTCCCTGAATTACAGGCATAATTAAGATGTTTTGAACTCAGTTTAAGGTTATAATTCTCACAGAGGAACTGAACGAACGCTAAGTTTCCAACTCTGCAAGCCATTTGTAAATAGTATTCTTGAAACGCTGGGCCATCGTCGGTTAATTGTGAAATAAAATCTTTATTCGCATCGCAATTAAAGGGATAAAATAACCAAGGCATGGTAAATGGACTAATGCCAGGAGCCGAAAACGCATAACGAATTTTTTGATACAGGTGAAACTCAGGATCATAAAATTGACGCGATAAAATTTTGAGTCGTCGATACACAATATGAGGGGATTGAAATGTATTGGAGATTTCGAATGGTATTTTGAAATCACGTAACAGTCTATGTTGCCAAGCTGGAAAAAAATCGTTGTGTACAATTCCATTAAGGGTAGTATCAACCAACAAACAAGCAGTCGTTGATTCATCACTATCCAAGTACTCCGCCATTCTTCTATTAAAGTTATCAGGGAGCCCCTGAAAAAAATGGAATTCTTCAGGAGTCGTTGTGTCTTCCCCTTTAAATTTTTTGTCACTACCCATTTTATGCCTCAAATAATCGAATCATTAATAACTCTATGACTATATTAAAAAACCACTAGTATTTTATCAATCAAGCCCCAAATGATCTTTATCGAATCATTGTAAAAGAAGAATTAGGTGACGCGGCTAATCTTTCTTCGTATTCATACTTATGTATTTTATCTAGACAACGTTGTTTCTGTTGCTTATTGTTGAAAAATAAAAATAAACTGCCGTTTGAAACATGGTCTTCTTCACTCCTTGTCAGGACTTTACGAAAGCGTAGCCCTAAGTTTTCTTCTTCATTCCCTGGCCCATCCTCACGAATCGCGCTACGTTCCTGAATGGAATCATCAGGCGTAAATGTTTTCTGTTTTTTATTTATTCGATTGTGATTTTTCATCGCTACATAAGCATCAAAATCAACTTCCACTCGACTAACTTCAGGTCTATTCCAAAAATAAATCGCCCAAATAATAATGTGGCTGATAACAGGAAGTATAATTCCGATAAGGGATGCTACGATAGCTCTATCAAAATACATTTCGTGCAGCATATATTGTTCCAGAATACATTGCTTAGCGAATTCATTTTGAAGTCGATTTTCCTCTTGAGGATTTTCCTTACCGCCCCGCCCATTCACGGGCTGTCTTTGAGATTCGACCCGATGTAAATACTTGAGTACTGTGTTAAGATCGGAATCGGCGAAGTCTTGAAAGTGATAAAGAAATGAAGAGGTTTTTCCGTCCGGCGTTTTGGCGGCTTTTAATTTAGCTACAAAAACGACATTGTCTTCAGAGCGATTGAAAATATTAATCATCGCATCTAATTCGTTATCAGTATATTTATTTTTCAATTTAGCATCTGTCGTCATTAGCAGCATGGTTTTAGCTAATTGAAATTGATTATTGTTAATTGCTGCTATGAGAGGTGTTTCGTTAGCAATATCTCGGACATGAATCTTTTTGTTAACTAAAGGATCGTTAAGACGCTCAATACTCATTGTTTCATCTTCAAGATGTTCTAAGGTTGGTGGTATATAACCAAATTCATTGCGAGCTTTGCCTTTTTCGACGAGACGAAAAATAGATTCCTCTTCGCCGCGATCGATCAATGTGGGTCTTGTAATATCGTTCTTGACTAATTCTCGCATGTGAGCTGTTCGTACGGTTTTTGCGAGAGCCGTAGTGTTAATGGAGGTTCTTGAGTAGTCTTCGGGAACTGAGCCATAGAGAGAGTGTTGCGTCATGATAGCCGAGGTTGTTTCGACATGCGTAGGTCCGCATCCTTGGTTCGTGGGTTGAGCAATTAACACCATAGATTCAAAATTTGAAATGGTTATATTGCAAGCACGAGCAACTGCCAGTAATTCGCCAGGGCAACCCCTATTTAATTCTGATGATTTCGATAATGAAGACAGTGAGTCGATATGACGCATTTTATAAAAATTAGGTTTATTTGGATCTGGAATCAGTCCTAACATAAAATAATGTCCACTACCGTTTCGAGAATAAGCTCTTACAGAAATGTAGATCTCTTTACCGTTTGACTGATTAATAATAGCTAATAAAGCATTTTTTAAAGTGTCTCTAGACTGCATACGGGTAACTTGCAAATCTTCAGCGACCAGATCACATAATTCGAAAAGTCCCAGCCAAATTCTTTGGTCTATGCTGATGGGATATTGTTGTTGATAGGGTGGATAAGTATTTTGAATGGGTGTTGAATCTTTCAATCTTAATCTGATCAACTGCTGTACCATGTCAGCTGAATAGAGTGGATCTGGGTTCATCTCAAGTGTCATTGTTAGAAAATTGTTGTTAGCTGTTGCTTTATCGATAGCTTTAATTTTATCTCCAATGTCTCTTTCCATCTTGGTTTTTTCTTTTCGTTCATGTTGTTTTTGAGCGATTAGAGTTTTTATATGAGTCAGTTTAGTTGTAATAAATTCCGCACATTGCTCGTTAAGGAATTTATTCGATTTTGTTTTTATTGTAGAGCGGTGAAGTGAGTTTAGCTTTGATCGATCTAATCGAGAGTTAATAGCTTTACTGACTATCTCGCTGAGTTCATCGATTTCTTTTTTTGCTGAATCATACAAGAGTTTTTCAGGGGAATTCGGTGTATCCAAATCCTTCAACATGTCAGTGGTTTCGTCTGCGGGGAGTATATTTATTTTGAAGTATATGATTTGTTTCATCAGGCCAAGGACTGCCTCATTGATTTCGCCCTCGGTCTTCACAAAAGGTTCAACTTCTACGCCGTTTCTACAACAGTCTTCTAAATATTGCTTTTCTACTTTGAATTCACGTTTTAACATCTGATCAGGTCCTGTCCATTACATCGTTGCATTGTATCATAGTTATTCTGTGTGATTCAATGATTTGAGGTAAAAAATGCCAATTTTTGGGGTAAAAACTATCTATCATTGAGT
>CAYUMZ010000203.1:0-3966 GCA_964446105.1 uncultured Gammaproteobacteria bacterium
TAATAGCGCCAGTATTAATAATCACACCATATCCGATAGTAGCTTCGGAATTAATTACTGCCCCTGCAAACACGACAGATCCATTTCCAATTTTAGATGATTGAGCAACGACAGCCTGGGGATGAATAATAGTTGCAATAGAAAAACCCTGATTTATCGAATACTCTTGTAATCTTTGTCGAATTTGATTATCGCCAATAGCAACAATAGCTTCTGTGTTTTCATCACAAAATTGTTTGATATTATTGGTTTGCGCCACTACTTCAATACCCATAACTTCCGCTAAACTGGGATAACGATCATCAATAAAAACGATTTTATCCCATTTTCCTTGGCAATGTGCTGCGTCTGCAACCACTTTACCATGTCCACCTGCCCCAATAATTATTAAACGTTTACTCATGAGATTTATTTCCTGTGAAGGGAGGCATTGTCACATGATCCTCTTGATGAATACCTCGTCGACTAAAGACTGATTGAATAGTCCAAAAAAGAATTTTTAAATCTAAAACGAATGACGCGCGATCCACATATTCAATATCCCAATGGAATTTTTCATCCCAGCTTAAACCATTTCTTCCTTTTACTTGAGCCAATCCTGTTATACCCGGCCGAACATTATGTCGTCGTACTTGCTCAGAAGAATATAAACTTAAATATTCCATCAGCAATGGTCTTGGCCCCACTAAACTAAGATCACCTTTCAGCACATTAAACAGCTGCGGCAACTCATCTAGACTCCAACTACGCAGCCATTTTCCCAAGGATGTCATTCGATACTCATCACCTAATAAATGTCCTTCCTGATTGCTTGAGTTACACATCGTTCTGAATTTGTACAACGTAAATGGTATCGTTTTGTACCCAGGTCTTAACTGTTTAAAAATAACGGGGCGACCTAAATTGAACAAGATGATCAAATACAAAATAATAAAAATCGGGCTTAAAAGCATTACAGCTATAAAAGAAAAAAAAATGTCAATAAACCGTTTCACTATTCTATACATGAATGCAACCACCGTATTTATTGCGGGTTTTCTAAACTTAACAATCCAGTATTATAATCATAGGCAAAAATTTCTGCATATCGCCCCCACTCGATTACAATCTCTAACACTTCTACAGCTGCCTCATGAGATAAATAATCTTCAAGCTCTGCTATAAATCGATTTTCACTAACCCGGTGATCAGGATCTTTATCCAATTCATGACGAATATGCCGAGCTAATGGAACATAATTCATTAAATTACCGGCAAACATTTTTTTACGTTGCAACATATCCGCATCTGCAAACTGCTTACCAAACTCTGTTAATGAAATATCACCCTTTTCTACCGTTGCAAATCGCATAATTTCTAAAATTTCTGTAATTGGAAATAAATCATCAACATTCAAATGTAATTCTTCAGAAATTTCAGGCAAATCTGCTTTCGATTTGTATTCAGGTGTATTAACCGCTTCCAGAAATCCTGTAATTTCTGATACGTCAACATTGGGCAAACGATATCCCAGATCAATTGTTTTAAATCGTAGACCGCGAACAGCAACAACGCCTTCTTCAGGTTGTGTCATAAGCGTATAAATATCATCGACCAATTTTCTGAATGCTGGTTCACTATCATTACGTGGGTGATCTAAATCTACGGTTAATTCAGAACGAATATATCCAGGATTACTACCGAAAATTAAAATTCGATCTGCAAGAGCAGCCGCTTCTTCAATATTGTGCGTCACTAAAATAATGCCCTTTAATTTTGTTTTACCTTCATTCCATAATTTCAGTAAGTCACTTCGCAAATTGTCTGCGGTTAAAACATCGAGCGCAGAAAATGGTTCATCCATCAGTAATACTGTAGGATCAACGACTAATGCTCGTGCAAATCCAACGCGTTGCCGCATTCCACCTGACAATTCTTTAGGGAAGGCAGATTCAAATCCATCAAGACCGATGATATCGATGGCCTCAATTGCTCGGGCGCGGCGTTCTGCAGGCGGTACACCTTGTGCTTCAAGACCCAGTTCCACATTTTGTAAAACAGTTAACCAAGGCATTAAAGCAAAACTTTGAAAAACCATGCTCATACCCGGCATAGGCGCTAAAACAGGTTGGCGAGAAAAACGAATCTCGCCTGAATTAGGCTTAACTAATCCAGCAATAATACGTAATAAGGTAGATTTTCCTGAACCCGACTTTCCAAGCAATGCGATAAGTTCACCTTCGCGCAAGGTAAAATGAAGTTTATCCAGAACGAGTAAATCTTGATTATCACTTTTTTTGAATGACTTTTTAATGTCAACAACTTCAATAAGGGCTTGCTTAACGCCATTATGCGAATTATCTGTCATTCCTGTGCCCCCCATTTAACCGATAAAATAATATCTCTCTGCCAAATTATACAGAGGTCGCCAAAAAATGCGATTAATAGTTACCACTAGCAAACACATTACTGCAATACCAAGCGCCAGATGAGGGTAGTTTAGATCTTGAGAATAGATTGAAATATAGGAACCTAACCCAGTCGCTCTGATCGTCGTATCGCCCCATGTCACGACTTCTGCCACAATGCTGGCATTCCAAGCTCCACCCGCAGCTGTAATTGCACCTGTAATAAAAAAAGGAAAAATAGCGGGTAATATCAGTCGTTTCCACCATAACCAACCACGTACCTGTAAATTACTGGCGACTTGCCGTAAATCTTTAGGTAATGCTAGTGTGCCAGCAATGACATTAAACAAGATATACCATTGAGTACCTAACACCATTAAAGGAGACGTCCATATTTCTGGATTAAGATGATATCGCACTATAAGAATGACAACGATTGGGAAAAATAAATACGCTGGAAATGCGGCTAGAAATTGAATTAACGGCTGCACGTATTTTGTAACTCGTGGTCTTAATCCTATCCAAACCCCAACTGGAACCCAAATTAAACTACTAATACAAATGAGAGTCATCACACGTAAAGCTGTAATTAACCCCAAACCAAATACTTTAATAATTTCATGCAACGATACTCTTTCGATAACATACCATCCCAGAAACCCGACCGCTGAAAATAGTGTTATGTAAATTACAAAATACCAAAAACTAATAATGCATTTCGAAACCCAAAGATTGGGTTCGTAGTGAGGCTTAAATTTTTTGTAACGAAACCAAGAAATGTTTACAAACGCATCCCAAAATTGGCCGATTAATATCCCCATGTTTTGCATTAAACGTGTATGCTCAAAGAGTCTTACAACCCATGATCGTGTTTTTCCAACTTCATCAGACTCTTCAGCAAGAAAACGCTCCATCCATTGATTCAGAGGACGGAATATTAATTGGTCATAAGCAAGAATCACAATAAGCATTGCGACAATTGCATAACTCACTGCGTGCAAATCTGCTTTTGGCAATGCAGCCGCAATATAAGATCCTATTCCTGGCAACGTGATATTTTTATTTGCAACTGTAATCGCTTCGGATGCAACCACAAAAAACCAACTTGCGGACATCGACATCATTGAATTCCAAATTAACCCTGGCATCGCATTAGGAACATCCATCCGCCAAAAACGTTGCCATGCTGATAATCGAAACATTTTTACAGCTTCGATTAGCTCAGGTGAAATCGTTCTACAACTCTGATAAAAACTTAACGTCATATTCCAAACCTGAGCAGTAAAAATCGCGAAAATTGCAGCACATTCAGGCCCCAATAAACTGTTTGGAAATAATGCTAAAAATGGAACAACCGCAATAGCTTGAAAACCTAAAACGGGTACAGATTGTAAAATATCAATAATAGGAATAATAATTTGTTCTGCGCGTTTACTTTTTGCGGCGAGAGTACCTATCGTAAGCGTAAAAAATAAAGAACACATTAACCCAATGAACATGCGTAACACTGTACGTAAAGAATAATAAGGAAGCGCACTAGGATCTAGAGAAATAGGAATTGTTTCACCGACAGTATAAT
>CAYUMZ010000204.1:0-3908 GCA_964446105.1 uncultured Gammaproteobacteria bacterium
GTCTGATGATTTTAAATAGTTTGGAAGATTCTTCTTTCTAATGTCTTGACCGCTAACGCCAGCATCTGACTTAACCGGAAGTAATAATACTTTCTTATCAGCAAATTGTTCTAAATATTCCTGTCGTTTCATCGTATAGGTGATTGCTTTATCGAAAATCAAATCCTTAGCCCAACCAAGGACGGATGTTGTTCGCATATAATTTAGTATTGAAGATGCCATATGTCACTCCTAATCAGTGTTTACATTAAACAAAATATTGTACATTGGCTTTAGGTCAAAGTAAAGCCATTTCTGTTAAAACTTACTATTAACCCCACCTTTGCCAAAACTCGAATTAGCCGACGGTGGAGCGGCAGCAAGCCCACGACCCACTTGTGGATTTCGGGGTTGTTGAGATGGTTCTGCGGAAGCGCCCCGACCCGCAGCATGAGTGGTACTTTCAGCCTTAGATGCATCAGTTAAGCCGGTAGCTTGTTCAGCAGCAAGTTTCTTAGATCTCGGGCTTATATCCTCTCTCAAATCACTTTCTAAAGCATTCAGAGCTTCAGGATCAATTAGTGTTGATTCGTATTTATCGTCTTCATCGTCATCACGCCCAGAAAAAACGATAATTCCTTCTTGAGCTACAGGTTTGGCACCACTTCCATGCACTGGCGGCTTCACTTGTCCCAAATTCTCTAATGGAACACCAACATCTTTTTTATTGGGGTTATCTGGAACATCATCAGGCGACTTCAACCGCTCTTCGTTTTCTTCTCGAAGTGGCTGATAACCTTCATTTGGAACAGGGAAATAATATTTTCTGAATACGCCTATAGGTCCGTGTTTTCCTGCAAGAGCCCAATAATCGGAAAGAGTGCTCGCCACAAAACTTAAAAAAGTGGCTGACGGCACCACAAGCAGGGCAAGAGTACCACCCAACGCCACCGCTTCGGCTGGAATTTGAAGTCCAACAGCGAGGCCTGTGATTGCTGTTATATAAGGTGTAAGAGCGGCCCCAATAACACCACTGAGAGTCGCAAGAGTACCGTGCACCATTCCAATGGTTGTGCCGACTAATGGCAATTGTAGGAACCAAGTGACGATGGGTGTCACAACGGCAGGAGCGAAAGTCATTGCTGCGCCAACCACCAATGGAATCAGTACTGACCATAAAGCAATACTTAGTCCTATACTGATCACAACACCGAGGCCTCCCAGAACAATTCCTAAAGCTGTGGTTGTTTTAGGCCAATTATCGATTTTGATTGATCGGCCAGTAGCCCAAAAATACTCCGCATTTTTTTCGGGTGATAGAAGCAGTCTGGCTACAACCTGCCCGATTAAAAAGAGTGAGTGGGTAAGGCCTAATAGAAAGATTAGGGTACCGTGGCCTAATTTACTTGCAAATTTATTTTCAGCAGAGGATTTATTTATTTCGCGAATGCACTGAACTTGGTATCCAATACCTTGTGCAGTCGAATCAGCAATGAATGTAGGTAGAAATTCGGTAAATTTAACAACATCTAGAGCAAGCTTAAAAGAGAAAGTGACTACTTTAACTACGGCAATAACGGGTTTAAAAATAGTGGCTGGAATTTGCACTATTTTCATGGTTTTATTTGCAGCTACTCCTTCTACTTCAGGCACTGTAGTTTTAATTCCGGATTTATCGACTTTAGTTTTTGTTCTGCGCTGTTTATTGTAAATGAAGTCGCCAAACCAACCACCGAACCAGTTAAGAGCAAATTGTGTAGCGCTAAGTTTTGGAAAATCAGATGGAATCTGATAATCGCTGTCTACTTTTTCGCCACCCAATCTGAGTTTTTCAGTAGTAGAATTTCGGACATCGGGTCGATTAGGAAACCCGGCAAATCCAGCAATAAAGAGCAAACGATTAAATTGATGATCTTTATATTCGTAATCATCACCTAATGTCGTGATATATCTATTCGAAGTAACCTGATAGCCGTCAAATCCATACGTTTTTAAGTATGCCGCTTTGAGAAGCTCAAGGAAGCTAAATGCGAGGTATTTTTTTTGTTCTGCTATCGAAACAGAGGGTGGTTCTTTCTCATCTATTGTTTCACCTCTTTTTGCCAATGTATCTGTACCTTCAAACTTCAATGACAGCTCATCGTTCGCTTCTTTTTCAGTGCTTGTCTGTTTTGCTTGGAGCTGTTGCAATTCTTCAGCAGTAATATAGCCTTTCATCGAATCACGAATAAATAGTTTTGCGACCCAGTTTAATGGTGTTAATGAGGCTACGGATATTGGTTCCACCAGTGGCTTGGACATAATTGACTCCTGTCTATTTATGTTAAAATTGTCTGTTATTGTATAGGGCCTTTTTAGGCAGGTAAAGCTTTATTTACCAGAGCATTTTATCCTTTCTACGATGGTGGTGAATAGCTCCTGGAGTTGCTAGGAGATTTAAATTAAGCTAATTTTTTCTTGAGTAAATCATTGACTTGCTGTGGATTGGCTTTACCTTGAGAGGCTTTCATCACTTGCCCTACAAAATAACCGAATAACTTATCGGCTCCAGCACGATACTGCGCTAATTGGTCTGGATTTTTGGTAATAATTTCATCGATAATTTTTTCGATAGCACTAGTGTCGGTAATTTGGGTAAGACCTTGCGCATTAATAATTTGGTCAACATCACCTTCACCTGCCCATAGCGCTTCGAAAAGGGTTTTGGCGATTTTACCCGAGATCGTATTGTCTGCGATTCGATCCAGCAATTGAGAGAGTTGTTTTGGTGAAAGTGGGCTTTCAGTAATGTCTTTCTGCTCCTTATTGAGAAAGGCAGATAAATCACCCAGCACCCAATTGGCAACGATTTTCGGAGTGGCTTTTGTGGCTTTTACGGTGGATTCGAAATAATCAGCCATTTCGCGAGTCACGGATAAACAATGTGCATCGTAATGACTTAATCCAAAATCTGTTTGAAAACGCTCGCACCGTTGCCAAGGTAATTCAGGCAGTGTAGCTCGAATAGATTGAATCATGTGGTCATCTAATACCAATGGCAACAAATCGGGATCTGGAAAATAGCGGTAATCGTTGGCTTCTTCTTTTCCACGCATCGAGCGAGTTTCATTTCTGTCAGCGTCGTATAATCGCGTTTCTTGAATTACTTTTCCGCCATTTTGAAGTAGTTCAATTTGACGGGCTACTTCGTAATTAATGGCTCGTTCAACGAATCGAAATGAATTGACATTTTTGATTTCTGCTCGAGTGCCTAATTTTGTTTCGCCTTTAGGGCGAACCGACACATTCGCATCACAACGGAAAGAACCTTCTTGCATATTACCGTCACTAATATCTAAATAGCGCACGAGGCTGTGCAAGGTTTTTAAATACGCGATAGCTTCTTTTGCAGAACGCAAATCCGGTTCAGAGACTATTTCGAGGAGTGGAGTGCCGGCGCGATTTAAATCGATGCCGGACTGTCCGTGAAAATCTTCGTGTAATGATTTGCCAGCATCTTCTTCCAAATGAGCCCGCGTGATGCCGATCCGTTTTGAGATATTTTCATCTAATTGCACATCAAGATAGCCTTTACCTACAATGGGTAATTCATATTGACTAATTTGATAGCCCTTCGGTAAATCAGGGTAGAAATAATTTTTTCGAGCAAAAACCGATTTATATCCTATTTCGGCATCGATACTGAGCCCAAATATTATCGCTTTTTCAACAGCTTTTTTATTTAAAACAGGCAGTACACCGGGCATGCCTAAATCGATTGCACACGCTTGGGTATTAGGATCCGCACCATACGCGGTGGCGGCTCCTGAAAATATTTTAGAGTGCGTTGATAATTGCACATGCACTTCTAATCCAATAACGGTTTCCCATTCCATAATTGTTACCTTATTTCACACTATCGGGTATTTTTTTATGCCAATCAGTGGCTT
>CAYUMZ010000205.1:0-3902 GCA_964446105.1 uncultured Gammaproteobacteria bacterium
AGGCTCTGAATGCTGCCAGTTATTTTTACCGACACGCTGATGTTTCAGACCTTAATAAGACAAATTGTAAAAATCTTCTGAAAAGCATGTCAGCGTTACTAAACCAGGCTTCTGAGTTTTATGATCCTGCTCAAGGCAAGAACCTGAAGTCTGCAGAGCTTCGGAAGCTACTTGATCTCGCTCATAACATCGTAAAGAACGTTGACAAACTTGAGGGGGTCTCCCCTCGCCAAGATCTGCACTGGAAAAGAATTATTATCGCCACCTTTGCGACCCTACTGGTAGGACTATTAGTTTGGATAATACCTTCTATTACGTGCTGCGGACGAAATTCATTTTTTAGACACGAGCCTCTGGTCACGGAACTTCGTGGTATTGTTAATAAAATACAGGATGATATAGTAACGAAATTGCGAGAATTGAGAGTCAAACCCGTTGTAGAAAAACCGCTACCTCCTAGGTTAGAAGAGTGCAGCCAAACCCACTCTAAAGATCTCGGATACAATTGAGATGCCAGAAAGTCTGGGCTTACCTGTGATCTTTTCGTATATATAGGGATTTCAAACGCTTTTTTTGAATCATCGTTGCCGTGCTGAATACCTCACCGCAAAATCCGATCAAAACCTGAACTTCAAACCCTCTATTTTTTTATTTTAATTTTATTAATTACGGCTTCTTTTTCTCCACTCACTTTTCTGCAGACGAATTTCACTGTTGACATCTTTTTCACCAATTTACCGTTTGATCATAGCGATACTCTGGTTCATGATAACTTTCGATTTCATTATCCACTTAATAGGCTTCTGGGGTGTGTGTTGATATTCTTCATAATTTACGATATTAACGAAACTATTGAATTCATTGAAGAGATATGATATGATGACCTCGTAAATTTAATTAGGTTGTCTCATGTTTAAGAGCTTTTTCAACATCGTGATTATTTCTATTATCGGCTGAGGCCGATACCACCCATTATATCTCTACATTCGAATTCATACTTTACAATTTTAAACGATAATGAACGAGGTTCTTATGCGTACCCCTAGAGCTCACTTATTTCCATTGTTGATGTGGTTATTCCCTTTAGCTTTTTTTGGATTTCAATTTATTCTCCGTGTTTGGCCAGGATTAATGATGCAGCCTATTATGGCACAGTTCTCAATAGACGCGAGTCATTTTGGGTTGTTAGCGGCATTTTATTATTATGGTTATGCGGGTATGCAAATTCCTGTGGCGATATTATTAGATCGATACAGCACAAGAATAATCATTTTTGTTTTTGCTACTTTATGTGGACTAGCTACGTTATTATTTAGTTATACCGATCAGTTTTCATTGGCTGTTTTGAGTCGGTTTTTAATTGGAGTTGGATCAGCAGTAGGATTTTTAGGTGTTTCTAAAGTTATTTCTCAATGGTTCAGTAAAGAACATTATGCTCGGATGATCGGATATTCGTTTAGTTTCGGATTAATTGGAGCGATCTATGGAGGTAAGCCATTAAGCTTATTGATAGAGCGATTTCATTGGCACAATGTGGCTTTAATTTTGGGCTTTGTTTCCATCTTTATCGGTTTTGCCTCTTATTTGGTATTACGTTCGCCTAATCAAAATCAAAGTCCATCTCATATAACACAATTCAAAAGTGCTAATTTCAAAGCCCTGCTCAATTCTCCTGTTATCTGGGCTTTAGCTTTAGCCAATTTATTAATGGTAGGATCACTGGAGGGCTTTGCCGATGTATGGGGAGTGCCCTATTTAATGAAAGCCTACGATTTATCCAAAGAAAATTCTGCCGGACTTGTGTCATTTATTTTCTTCGGCATGCTTTTTGGAGGACCTTTTCTCGCTTATTACAGTAAAAAGTTTGGAAACTACAGGGTTATTTTTGCTGCTGGATTAGGGATGGCGCTTACATTTTCTATTTTACTCTTTCATCCAAGCTATCATTACTTCTTACTCGCCAGCTTGTTCTTTGTAATTGGTTTATTATGTTGTTACCAAGTCATTGTATTCGCTGCGGGTTCAAATTTAGTTTCCGAACAAAATTTAGGCATAACGGTAGCATTTTTAAATTGTATCAACATGCTTGGCGGCTCATTTTTTCACACTTCGATCGGCATAATCATGGATAAATTATGGACGGGATCCTCAAGTGCTGATGGCTTAAGAATCTATGATTTAGATGTTTATCAATGTGCGTTAAGCATTATTCCACTGTGCGCTATAGTAGGATCTATTATGATCTGGTTAATTGGGGTAAAAGTCAGACGTAGAGCTGTAAAATCTAACCTTGAAAGCTCTACTTGCTAATAGCCAAAAAGCGACTTCAAGACTCAATAATGAAATTTATCAATGTTAAGAAGTCGCTTCATCTCTCAATTGTTTCAATTTTTCAGCGATTTTAATTTCTAGACCTCGATCCACGGGATGATAATAAATTTTCTTAGGCATCCCTTCAGGAAAATAATTTTCACCTTCTGCAAAAGCCCCTTCCTCATCATGCGCATAACGATAATTTTTTCCGTACCCTAATTCTTTCATCAATCGAGTTGGGGCATTACGTAAATGCAGTGGAACATCTAAACTTCCAAATGCCGTTGCATCATCCCATGCTGCATTAAATGCAGTATAAATGGCATTACTTTTTGCACAACACGCCATATACACAATTGCCTGAGCTAATGCAATTTCACCTTCAGGGCTTCCCACGCGTTCATACACTTGCCACGCATTCATTGCTAATTCCAAGGCTCGAGGATCAGCATTACCAATATCTTCACTCGCCATACGCACCATTCGACGTGCAATATAATGAGGGTCACAACCGCCGATTAGCATTCTTGATAACCAGTATAAAGAGGCATCAGGATCTGATCCGCGAACCGATTTATGCAACGCAGAAATTTGATCGTAAAAGGCTTCACCATGATTATCAAAGCGTTGAGCTCTACCTTGTAAAAGTGATTTTAAAATATCTTGAGTAATTTCTGATTTTCCGTCGCTCTCCTGAGCAAAATCTGCAGCGATTTCTAAGTATGTGAGCGCTTGCCTTGCATCACCATCAGAATAATTTGCAATTTGATGTAGAATATCGTCTGTAACAGTCAAATTTAATTGACCTAATCCCCTCTCACAATCATTCAATGCATGTCTCATTATTTCAACAATTTCTTTTTCCATTAAGGGTTTCAGGACATAAACGCGACAACGAGACAGTAACGCATTATTCAGGGCGAAAGAGGGATTTTCAGTAGTGGCGCCAATTAATGTTATCGTGCCATCTTCTACAAAAGGTAAAAATGCATCTTGTTGAGCTTTATTAAATCGATGGACTTCATCAACAAAAAGCACTGTTCTTTTTGTTCTATGCGCTGCTTTTGCAACCACTTCTCGAATTTCTTTAACACCCGCCAACACTGCAGAAAGTTGCTCAACCACAGCATCCGCATTAGACGCCAGTAAACGAGCCAATGTGGTTTTTCCACTCCCAGGCGGGCCCCAAAAAATCATCGAATGAATCGCTTTTTTGTCAACGACCTGTCTTAATGGTTTACTGGGCCCCAAAAGGTGAGATTGCCCGACATAGTCCGCGATATTTTCAGGTCTTAGCCTTGCGGCTAAGGGCTGGTTAAGGGTTGACTGTGAACTCTCTGAGAACATATCCACTACACACCTCCGCTATCATTCATATTTCTATACATATACTCTTTTTTCCTTTAAAATTCAATGAATTACAAATTCTCCACTCGAATAAAAGAGCAAGGGTGAAATACTTGATCAATTCTGTTATGATGATAACATTATCAATCATATGTCATAGTGTCTACATAGGTTAGAACCGCCATGAATACCACATTAAATATACTGCTTGTTGAAGATGAACCCATTAATCAAAAAGTGGT
>CAYUMZ010000206.1:0-3889 GCA_964446105.1 uncultured Gammaproteobacteria bacterium
AACGTGTTCACACCACCTTTGATGTGCCCCTTAGCCAAGAAGCCGGTCCGAGCAAGATCGAAGTCGTGGCCAATGGCATACCCTCAAAACCGATCTGCATTATTGTGAAAGGTAAGGGCGGTGATGACGGCAATAGTGGCATGGGTCAATTTAAGAAGCAGTTTAAAGGCCAATGCAATCTGCTTCCCGACAATGATGATCCAAAAGGTGATCGTGGCGATGACGACGATGGTCACGATGGCTATTACAATAATGATGATTGATGCTGGCTAAAACAAGCAGCTCAATGCTTTGCTACTGCGCCCCAACCTTGGGGCGCTTTTTTTACAGTAGTCAACCAAGAGAATTAAATGATTGTGTCACCAAATGTTAAATATGCTGGTTTGGTGACACGCCCCCCAGGAATATTTGTCACCAAACATAGATTTTGTCGATTTAGTGATATATAATTCTTGAATAAGCTATGTCACCAAACATAGCTTTTGCTGACTTGGTGACAAAATGAGGGGATAGCTATGCCAGTAATAGCAAGTCATAAGGACCCGTTCTTTGGGCGGGAGCGAGAGTTGCAAATCTTAATGGATTTGGGATCCAAACGGACGGCCAGTTTGGTTGTGATTAAGGGTAGAAGACGGGTAGGCAAGAGTAGGCTGGCAGAGGAATTTCTGAAAACCATGAAAAGCTATATTTTTGTGGGATTAGCCCCGGAAGAGAAAGTGACAGCGCAAATGCAAAGGGATGATTTCGCTAAACAGCTGCAACGTCAGTTTAATATTCCGGGATTAAAAACCGATGATTGGGGTGATTTATTCTGGCATTTGGCAAACCAAATACAAACGGGCAGGGTATGCATACTGTTAGATGAAATCAACTGGATGGGTGATTTAGACCCCACTTTTCTGCCAAAGCTTAAGTCGGCCTGGGAGCTGTATTTTAAGAAAAATCCTGAACTGATTATGATTTTAAGTGGTTCAATGTCGAAATGGATTGAAGAAAATATACTTAGTAGCACAGGGTTTTTCGGGCGATTATCGTCAGAAATAACCTTAGAAGAATTACCATTGTCAGTGTGTAACGAATTCTGGGGACCGCAAAAAGAGCTAGTATAACCTTATTCAAAATTCTATCGATCACTGGAGGAATTCCACGTTATTTAGAAGAAATTCACCCCGAATGGACAGCCGAAAAAAATATTTTGTCATTATGTTATCATCGAGAATCGATTTTATACAAAGAATTTGATCGAATATTCTCTGACCTGTTTGCTCAAAGAAGTGACTCATACAAAAAAATTGTTTCAGCTTGTGTTGGGAATAACACAACATTGAATGATATTTCTGCTGCGCTTGAAATGAAAAAAGGCGGCACAGTCAGTGATTATGTAGACGATTTAGTCAAAACAGGCTATTTATGTCGAGATGAAACATGGAATTTGACATCAAAAGAATACTCAAAACTAGGAGTATATCGATTAAAAGACAATTATATACGTTTCTACTTAAAATACATTGAACCTTTATCGCAGAAAATTGAAAGAAACGAGATAACCAGGCCGCCTGCTTGGGATACAATCATGGGGCTACAATTCGAAAATTTAGTGCTTAATAACAGGAAGGCAATAAAATCTCTGTTAAGTCTTATGCCAGAAGATATTGTAATCGACAACCCCTATTTCCAAAATAAAACCACCCGTCATGCGGGTTGCCAAATAGACTATATGATACAAACAAAATACAATTCATTGCATGTTTGTGAAATTAAATTCTCAATAAATCCAATAGGCACTGAAGTCATCGACCAAGTAAAACAAAAAATCGCAGTATTAAATGCCAGTAAGCGTTTTTCAGTCTGGCCAGTGCTAATCCATGTTAACGGAGTTACGCAAGGAGTCATCGATGCAGGATTTTTCTCAAGGATAATCGATTTTTCTGAGTTATTATAAACTGACAGTAGTTTAACTGACTATTAGCTGAGGTTTTTTGAGATCGAGTCAATATCATCCGGCGACTCTTGCTCTACTAATAAGAAAAGGTCAAGAATATCCTGTTTCTCTCAACATATTGCAGAAATAATAGGAATATGTTTTTCAACGGAGTCCAAAGGATCCACATTAACTCCTGAATAATTCACCACTGCAGTTTTAGGCAAAGGTGACAGACTTACCTCCACCTGTGGTTGTTGGAATAATTCTTTAGACTCGACACTTTGTTTAGGAAAAAGATCCGCTATTTTAGCGTAACTCGAAATCAATTTCTTTTTCTCTGCAGCACTGATCATGAATTGAGAATAACCCGCTTCATAAGAGAATTCTTGTTGAGAAATTCGATATTGGTTGAGAAGAATGAGTACAGCAGAAGCGACCATTAATGCTGCACCTGCCACAGGATTTAACACAAATCCAGCTACGGGTAACAACACACCGCCGCAAACCAACGACATCGCCGTATTATACGTAAGGCTCAGGATAAGATTTTGAACTATGCTCTCTACTGTTTGCTGAGCAACGGCAAATGCTGCGAGTACTGGCAGTAAAGAAGCATTATTGATTGACGCTCCAGCTTCATCCAAGGTCGTTTGATGATAGGATTCGGATTTTATTGCAATTCCTAATGTAGCCTGACTAATCGGCAACGTATCGTTCTCAGAATCCCCTACCATCGCGACTTTTTTAGTCTGTGATTGAAAATCCTTTAATATAGCCGTTTTCTGCTCTGAATTTTTGCCGCCATACACATGATTCTTAATACCTAATTCAAGCGCACAACGTTCAACAGTTTCCTGAGGAGCTCCTGATATTATCCCAACCGTTTTACCTTGTCTTTGTAATTCTTCAATAACAAATTTCGCATCCTCGCGTAGAGGATCTCTTATTTTAATATGGGAAAGTAATATTCCCTCTTTAACGACATAAATCACTTGCTCGAAATCGGAAATTTTAATTTCAATTTGATTCAAAAGATCTGGATAATTAATCGCTATAAAATCTCGATTTCCCACACAATATCTTTCGCCATCAACAATCGCAGACACTCCTGAATGATGCTGTTGTAGAGACTTAATTACAGTGACACTATCAGAACCTTCAGAATTCGATAACGCATACTCATGAATAACTTTTGCAATAGGATGGTTTAAGTCTTTTTCAATTTCGACCAAAATGCGAAAAATTTTTTTAGATGAAATGCCCGAATCTAAATAAAAATGAAAACCAGTGATTTCAGGTTTCCCCTTTGTAAGGGTGCCATGCATATCAAAAAATACCATAGCAATATCATTCGCAAGTTGTAAATGTTTTTCACTTTTAAATTGAATACCGTGGTCAATGGCTTTAGACAATCCCATTTTGAGAGCACGCGGAGCAATTAAACCTAAAATACACGGACATAATGATACTAACATTGATATTGCACACAGTATAGCGAGCGTTTTGGTAAAGAAAACACTGATCAGTATTGCTGAAATTATCGCTAACAAAAAAACACTCGGAATAAAATACTGCGTAATATTCACTGTTGCATCGAGCAATGGCGCCGGCTCTGCTCTCGCAAGTTCAACTTTATTGGCAAGCCGAGCCAAATTGGATTGTGAGACGATACGATCGACTTTGAGGATAATAAACGGCACCTCTTTGGGCACAATCATTCCTGCTAAAATCTCTTCTCCTTTTTTAATCGGGAGCGGGAGTGGGTCTCCCGTTTTAATGGCAGCGTGGATGTAAGTGCTATCAGTTTCACACGTACCATCCACTGGGAAAACTTCGCCACTCATCACTTTAATGATATCCCCTTCTCGCAAATCAAGTCAGTTAACGTGTTCCCACTGGTTATTAGTGATTCTTGTGTTTACTTTTTTTACGGCCGTATCAGTAAATACAACTCTCAATGCTGCT
>CAYUMZ010000207.1:0-3870 GCA_964446105.1 uncultured Gammaproteobacteria bacterium
CCAACTTTAGCTAAGTTATTCATAACCAATTCCCTCTTTTGTTAACTACAAAAATGCTCATTGAAAGCTTCCAAAATTGCATTTAATCAATGCATGTCTCGGATGTACTTGATCTAATAGACCAAATAGCAGACCGCTACGAGATTATTTTTAGACCATTCTGATCAAAAAAGCAAGTTTTTATTGTCTAAAACATAAAAGGGGTCAGATCTTTGCTTGGCTCAATCGGAAGAAGAAGCCAGGTACTGCCATCTTTTTCCGATTGAGCCAAGCAAAGATCTGACCCCTGGGTGTGACCCCTGGGTTGGGATGCCCCCTGGAAAGGCTGGCATTTTTTACAACCATCTACTAAACTTCAAGCAATCTAATGCAAGGAATGCTAAATGACGACTGAATCTATGACGGAATGGCAACTCTCTGCCGAATCCCAATCTATATTCGACCCCCTTCTTGAATGTCTAGTCATTTTAACTAAACATTTCGATAATCCGTATTCTCATGAGACTTTGCGTTCAGGTTTGCCACTTATTAATCAAAAACTAAATCCCGAATTGGTTTTACGTGCCGCTGAAAGAGGCAAATTATCTGCTAAAATTATTAAAAAATCTTTTAATCAAATGGATAAAGATTTGCTACCCGCGATTTTACTCCTGAATGAAGAACGGGCTTGCCTATTGATGAATATCAATGACAACGGTAAAGCTGAAGTGATACAGCCGGAATCAGGACACGGTATAACACAGATTTCACTAAACGATCTCGAACAGCAATACTCGGGATACGCGATTTTCACTAAGCCTCTCTATCGATTTGATTCCCGAGCAGAAGATCATAGTCCCATTAAAACAGAACATTGGTTCTGGAATGTCATTAGATCGAGCTGGCCGGTGTATTCTGAAGTAATACTTGCCTCACTACTCATTAATTTATTCGCACTCGCAAGCCCTTTATTTGTTCGTAATGTGTATGATCGGGTAATACCCAATAAAGCCCTCGATACTTTATGGGTATTGGTCGTTGGCGTTTTAATAGCTTTTATATTCGATTTTGCTCTTCGCAATGTTCGCGCGTATTTCATTGACCACCTTGCAAAATCCATAGACGTCAAACTCTCACGCATCATCTTCGAACGTATTCTTGGAATGGAGATGGCAGCTAGACCAAGATCTGTGGGTTCATTAGCACATTCTGTTCAAGCCTTTGATGGTTTTCGGGAATTTGTCACTTCAGCGACTATTAGTACAGTCGTAGATTTACCTTTTGTGTTGATATTTTTATGTGCCATTGGATTGTTAGCTGGAAATTTAGTGCTAGTTCCATTAATTGCAATCCCTATTGTTTTAATAGTCAGTTTAGCAATTCAAATGCCTCTCTCAAAATTAATTAACGATTCATTTAAACATTCTGCTGAAAAACAAGCGGTATTAATTGAATCGCTGGCTTGCGCTGAAACCATAAAAGCTATGCGCGCAGAAAGTCCCATGCAACGTCGATTTGAAGCTATGACAAAAGCCTCTGCTTCAGTAACCAGCAAAACAAAATTTCTCGCAAATCTTGCGAGTAATTTTGCTGTATTCGCACAAACATTGGCCTCAGTCTTAATTGTAATCGTCGGTGTTTACAAAATCATTGAGGGTGATATCACGATGGGTGCGCTACTTGCATGCACGATATTAAGTGCTCGTGCTTTATCGCCAATCACACAAATAGCCGCACTCATTAATCGTTATCAACAAGCGAAAACAGGCTTTAATGCAGTGAATCATATGATGGAATGTCCTGTGGAAAGACCCGCTGATGTACATTTTATTCATAGACCCCAACTCAGTGGATCTCTAGAATTTAAACATGTCACATTTCAATACCCAGCCTCTGCCCTACCAGCATTAAATAATGTGTCATTTAAAGTACAATCCGGTGAGCGAGTCGGAATTATTGGACGCACAGGTTCTGGTAAAACAACGATTGAAAAAATATTAATGAAATTCTATCAGCCTAATAATGGAAACATTCTTGTCGATGGCACAGAATTACATCAAATTGATCCTGCTGAATTACGTTACCACATCGGCTATGTTCCACAAGATGTTGTATTATTTCACGGAAGTATTAAAGATAATATTGTTATCGGAGCACCCCATGTTGATGATGCAACAGTATTACGTGCTGCAAAATTAAGCGGTGTTTCACAATTTGTAGAAGGACATCCTGAAGGTTTTGATCGTGAAGTCGGTGAACGCGGCGAACGACTTTCTGGAGGACAGCGTCAAGCTATAGCTATCGCGAGAGCACTATTATTAGATCCTCCGATATTGCTTTTTGATGAGCCCAGTAATGGTTTAGATGATACAAATACTATTCAACTCATTGATCGTTTAAAATTAATTTTACCCAATAAGACATTAATTTTAATCACCCATAAAGCCTCTTTATTGAAATTAGTTGATCGATTAATTGTCGTCGATGACAGTAATGTGATCGCTGATGGTCCAAAAGAGCACATTTTAAATCAACTTTCTGAAGGACAACTGAAGGTAACCTCATGACAATGCATCCGCAGCTTAAAGAATATTTTGACGAGTTAAAAGGTCCTAATCGTTTTGGCCATATTATTTTATGGACCATTTTATTTTTCTTTATTTGTTTTTTTACATGGTCATTTTTTGCAAAATTAGATGAAGTCACTCATGGCGATGGAAAAGTGATTCCTTCTCAAAAAATTCAAGTGATCCAAAATTTAGAGGGTGGAATTGTTCGAGAGATTGATGTCCGAGAAGGTCAGATGGTCCAAAAAAATGATGTGTTAATGGTGCTGGACGATATTCGATTTTCTGGCGGGTACAAAGAGAATCGATTAAAAGAATTAGCCTTAACCGCTAAAATTGAGCGTATTACAGCACAAATGAATAATCAACCTTATGTTCCATCCGATCCTGTTGCCAGTGAAGTGCCTGAATTAGTGACATCAGAACGAGAATTATACGATTCTAAACGTCGTGAAATGCAGAACCTAAGCCATAATTTAGCGTTAATTCAGCGTCAAATTAATATGACGAGGCCTTTATTAAAAAGTGGGGCTGTATCTCAAGTTGAAGTTTTACAGCTAGAGCAGCAAGCCAGTGAGACGGAATCAAAAATTTCCAGTGCACAAAGTGTTGCGTTAGATGAATTAAATAAGGCAAAAACCGAATTATCACAGGTTAAACAGAACGAACTGGCTTTAAAAGATCGATTAGATCGAACGACGATACGCTCTCCGGTAAAAGGTATAGTGAAGCAATTACATGTTAATACATTGGGTGGTGTCGTAAATCCTGGTATGGATTTGGTGGAGATAGTGCCGCTTGATGATACCTTATTAGTTTCTGCAAAAGTAAAGCCTTCTGATATCGGATTTATTCATCCTGGCCAGTCTGCGACAGTGAAAATTTCAGCGTATGATTATGCGATTTACGGTGGATTAAAAGGAAAGGTTGAATTAATTAGTGCGGATACTAAAGTTGAGGATAATAAAAAGCCGCATGAAGAAGGTTATTATGAAATTTGGGTACGAACTCAAAAGAATCATCTCGGCGATGAAAAAACCCCGCTGCAAATTATTCCCGGGATGACTGCCCGCGTGGATATTTTAACCGGCAAAAAAACCGTTCTCTCGTACATGCTTAAACCTATCCTCAAAGCCAAACATAGCGCCCTCCAAGAACGTTAATTTTAATAACTCCCTAGCTTCTCCTCGCCAGATTAAAAAGCATCTTAGGTGGTAGACTGGGCAAGATGACCTTTTCAAGAACACGTTATTACCGCATTAATTTCTAGAGCTCCCCAAGTCGGCGTGAGAATTCGAACATCTTTCCGGGAATGGCTCGCTCG
>CAYUMZ010000208.1:0-3858 GCA_964446105.1 uncultured Gammaproteobacteria bacterium
TGACGAAAGCGAGTCTTTTCGTCACGAGTGCAGCAATCTGAGAATCAATCATATCAAGATTACCTTGAATACAATCTAAATCATTGCATTGCTTTGCAAGAAAATCATAACCTTCGGAAATATTCGAGGTTTGTGCAAAAGTAACTATCGGAAAAAGAATTATTAAAGCAAGAAAAAAATATCGCATAAAGACTCCTTTCTATATGAGTTCCCTCTATCACCCAAGGGTGAGACTCTCGCGAGAAACTCCTTCACAGTTTAACAAATAATAAATCCCACACTCCGTGACCCAACTTCTGCCCTCGCCTTTCAAATTTAGTGATCGGCCGGCTTTCTGGTCTAGGGGTGAATTGACCAACACCCGCTGTATTATCAAGCTGATGACAGTTTGATGCAACCCGCATCATGTGTTCAGCATAGTTTTCCCAATCAGTCGCCATATGAAAATATCCACCTCTCACCAACTTATTAGCGACACATTCAACAAAATCAGGCTGAACCAGCCGACGTTTGTGATGACGCAGCTTTGGCCAAGGGTCGGGGAAAAACAACAGCACTGCTGAGAGCGAATTGAGAGGAATGTGTTTTTCTAACACTTCTTTTGCGTCGGCCATAATGATGCGGACATTGGTAAGGCCGTGCTCACTCAAACCGGATAATAATGCCCCCACGCCCGGCTTATGAACCTCTATACCTACATAATTGTTTTGAGGATTTTGTATCGCCAACGTCAGTAAGGACTGCCCCATTCCAAACCCTATTTCTACGATGAGCGGCGCTTCTCTCCCAAAAAGAGCTCCCCAATCAAGTTCTCCTGGGGTAATCTCAAGACCAAATTCAGGCCAAAGAGTTTCTAAAGCCTGCTTTTGGCGGGGCGTCATGCGTCCTTCGCGACGAACAAAGCTACGAACACTTCGAAGATAGGTTTTTTCAGGCTCTTGCTGACTCACGGGACCGGCTCTCTTATGATTTAGTCTGATAGTTAGACCTGCTATAATGAAGGATACTGGGCTAGCGGGTGTAATTCAATGGCAGAATGTAAGCTTACCAAGCCCATCACCCGCTCCAAAGTAATAGTGTGCAGTTAAAGAAGGATTTTGACCATGAAAGCAGTCTTTAAATTATTGGTAGGATTAATGAGCGTGATGCTCTTATTAGCTATCACAGCAGCGGTATTATTTTCTACGATGGTAAACAGCGATTTGGTCAAAAACCAAATTAGTCAATATGTCAAAGCATCCACCGGTAGAGACCTCATTATCAAAGGTTCACTGCATGCTTCATTTTGGCCACGATTAGGAATTAACGTCAATGATGTAACCTTGAGCAATCCGTCTGGATTTCAAGGTGATAATCTACTCGTTGCGCACAAACTCACCATATCAGCTGAGTTGGGACCGCTTTTACATCGACAACTCGCTATCAATAGAGCTTCACTGAGCGACGCCATCATTAATTTACAAAAAAATGCTCAAGGTAACACCAACTGGGATTTTAGCAGCGCTAAACAAAAAAAATCTAACTCATCAGAAGAAACGAACTCACAAGAATCTATGCAATTTAATATTGCCTCTTTATCTCTTAGTCATACTACTATTAATTATTCAGATACCAAAACGCAACAGCACTATACTCTCGAAAACGTTAACATCTCCGCTGATAATTTAGCATCAAACCAACCCTTTCCTCTACATGGTAATTTTATTATTAACAACAGCTCAAAGACCAAAACAAATATCAACTTAAAAACGACCGCAAATTATGACTCAGCAAACGGAACGTTAAATCTTGAAAACAGCGACATTCACATTAAACCTGAAAATTCATCTGAAATTGCTATTAATAGCAACATTAAAGCAAATTTAAATTCATCGTCTATAAAATTTTTAACGCTCAACCTTCAAATGGGCGACTTAAAAGTACAGGGCGATTTAACGGGGAACTATAATGAAAACAATTATAGTTTTGCAGGAAATATAGCCTATGATGTTTATCGATTCTCTCATGTAAAAACCAACCCTAAATATAGCCAAAACAGACTAGACCTATCGAATTTTTCTGCTGGAATTTTCGGCGGCAGTACAAATGGGCTAATGAGTATTAATTTTGCAGGTAGCTCACCTGCCTTTACCATTCGACAAAAAATGTCAGGTATTTCCGCTGATCAAATGCTACGTACGTTGACAGGTTCTTCTAAACTCAATGGCGTAGCATCGCTTAATATTGATATCAATGCTTCTGGAAAATCAAGCTCTGCTATAAAACAATCACTTACTGGTGCTATTACTTTCAATATTAGTCATGGGGCAGTATATGGAACTGATATTGATTATAAAATTAATCAAGCCATAGCAAAAATTTCACAAGAAAATTCTCAAACATCGGATCGAGGCTATACACCTTTTACATCCCTCTCTGGTACTGCATCTTTTAGTCAAGGCGTTTGCTCCAACCCCAACCTAGAAATGTTGACGCCGACATTAAGAATACAAGCCAGTGGTAATTACAATTTACTCAGCAACAATATCAATTATCAACTCACCTGCCGATTATTACAACCACATCCCATCAATACAGAAATTAGCGGTACAAAGATCAATGCTGATTTATCAAACTATGATATTCCTACTAAAGTGGGCTGTACTCTACAAAGTCCGTGTGTTTCAGTCGATCTCGGAGGCCTCCTGAAAATATTGGCTATAGAGGGTACAAAAGCCGTCGCTAAAACAGCCATCAAACAACAACTCCTAAAACATGTTGATGAGAATCTTGGCAATGCCATCAACAAATTATTAGAGCCTTGATTAGCATGAATCACACTATTGAACCTAAACAATTTCAGCAACGCGTATTGAAATGGTTCGACCAAAAAGGTCGAAAAGATTTACCTTGGCAACAGAATATTTCCCCGTATCGTGTATGGGTATCGGAAATTATGTTACAACAAACACAAGTCAATACAGTTATTCCCTACTTCAACCGTTTTATGCAGAAATTTCCGCAAGTTCATGATTTAGCCAAAGCAAAATTAGATGAGGTGCTTCATTTGTGGACGGGTCTTGGCTATTACGCTCGCGCAAGAAATTTATATAAAACAGCCAACATCATTGTTGATCAATTTAAGGGGGAATTTCCAAAAGAAGTAGAACAACTTTCACAATTGCCTGGAATTGGACGGTCTACTGCCGGAGCCATTATTAGTATTTCTCAGGATACCTATGCACCCATATTAGATGGCAATGTAAAACGAGTATTGAGTCGAGTGTTCGCTATTTCAGGGTGGCCAGGTGATTTATCTGTGGCAAAAAAACTCTGGACTATAGCAGAAGATTATACTCCACATAGACGCTGTCGTGATTATTCTCAAGTCATGATGGATTTGGGTGCATTATTGTGTACTCGTACAAAACCCTCCTGCCATAAATGTCCAGTACAGGAATTTTGCCAAGCCTTTGCTATGAATAAACCCGAACTTTTTCCAGGAAAAAAACCACGTAAAACACCTACAATTCGAGGTAAAGAATTTATATTTATTGTACACAAAAATAAAGTGCTTCTCGAAAATAGACCTCAAAATGGTATTTGGGGTGGATTGTGGAGTCTACCCGAATGTGACTCAGACACTTCACCAACAAAACATTGCGAACAACTTTTTTCTTGCAAAATTAAATCGACTAAAACACTACCAGTGACTCGACATACTTTCAGCCACTTTCACCTCGATATCAATCCCGTTATACTGAATGTACAACATTGGCCAACTCAAGTTAAAGAAAATGACCCATATTGCTGGATTGATACCAATAGTCCTATAGAATTAGGGCTCGCTGCTCCAGTTAAACAGCTGTTGCAAGAATT
>CAYUMZ010000209.1:0-3825 GCA_964446105.1 uncultured Gammaproteobacteria bacterium
GAGGGTTTTAGCCAATAGTTCATAATTTGACGGAAACTTGATGAATAATGGATCATTAAAAATAGCGGGAGGAATAAGTCGAGTAGCGCTTACTTCTCCCACTTTGGTTTCTTTGTATGTTGCAATTCTATTAGAGTATGGCGCTCTTAATGCCCTACACGTTTTGGACAATCTCGACCAATCCGCTGGCTCTAGATAGCCTGCAAGTACAAATTCATGCACAACAGCGGGGACAGATAAAAGAGTCGCTGGCGAATTAACTATTGGAGAATTAACACTCTTCGGGGCATTATGACCTGACTCTTTGCCTTTTCGACGTCGTTGAAATAACCCTTTTCGTTCGCCTTTTTCCGCTGCGGGTTTTTTCTGTTTGTTAGTTCCGCCTTGATTATCTATAGATCCATTAGCCGATGTCGCAGATTCCTCAGCTATGCCATTACCAGGAGTTCTATTGTCAGAACCACGTGGGTTTCGTTGAAATAGTTTTAGTTTCATCTTACCTCCAACACTGATACATGGCTAACGAGTATTTGAATTGGCTCAAAGTATACCACAATTTCACTAGAATTCAATGGATTATAGAAGCCAAAATCCACTATACCCCTTTCAACCGATGAGTTATTAAAAGAGGTGTTAGAAAAAAATGTGGATCTGAACAAAGAGAAATAGCGAAGAAAATGGTTGAACCAAATAGTGACATCGTTAATCAGGCTTACCGAGTGAAGTGTTTGGAATGCTGCAAAATCAATGAGGTTCTCATTATGCTCTCTTCAAGGAAATTAAGATAGAGCAATACCTGGGAAAATTTACCGGCCAAACTAGCAGCGATGGACTATACTATTAGTGTGAGAATGGTGAGGATTTCGAATCGTTAAGGCAGGTATATGAACGAGAAAAACGAAAATATTCAACAAGATGTTTTGATTACAAGATTCAATCAATTTGCTAAATTAGCGAAAGACTATCTTGGAATCAACATTGATGCTCTCAATGAAAGAGGATGTTGTTATGCTTTATCGCTGTATAATATCAAGCACGCCAGCGAAGGAACGATTAATCAATTTTATAACGCTATTTTAACGATCTCTAATCAGTTTACGGATGATTTTATTCCTGATTTGCTTAAGTGTGCGCAAATTTCAGCCGATCAAAAAACGCTTCATCAGATGAAAGAAGGTCATGTTTCCTCTGCTCAGTACAATGATTTTCAATTTAATACAGCGCATGGGCCCATGCTCTTTAGCGAATTGTTGAATTTTGTACAAGGCGTAAGTAAAGCTCAAGTGGGTTATGAAAGTAAAAAGGCTAGGGGTCGATTTGTGGATCGCTCAGCACAATATCGCATGGGACGATTAGAAAGCATCAAAGGTAATTGGGAAAATAGTTATTCCATTTCGGGAACAAAAGAAACGTTAATTGATTCACTGAAACGAGCTCATTTAACAGATCATCATTATGCCTTAATTCAATCGGGAAATCATGCGATTATTTTTAGACGCACCGAGGACAATCGTTTTATGGTATATGATTCAAACGATTCCACCTATTCTAAAACATTTAATACTCTCGACAAGGTTGCTCACGCTATTGTCGATAATTTTGAGCGAGTGGGTAATTTATCCGAATCAGGACATGTCTCGATGTCAGTGGATACTGTTTCCATAGAGCATGGCGATCGAGAGCTTAAAAAGTGTATTCAACATTATCGACATTCATTGCTCCACAAAAGACCTACAGATGGTATAGCGAAAGCTTGCCATGATATTATTATGGAACACCGAATTGATCGCAATAATTTGAACAGTGTTGCAGGGGGAATAGCAGCGCTGTGTGCACAACTCAAAGACGAAGGAAAAGTGCAGAACACTCGCGAGTTTATTAAGATGTTACCGGCACCTCTACAGCCCGTTGTCTTGGAATGCCTAAATTACGATAAACGCTACGATTTCGTCCGGCTTGTCGAAGGTAAAGACAGTCTTCAGTATGACCCAACGAAAGTCACCTCTCAACAAAAAGCCCTACTCGACAAAATCAATGAACACTTTGCACAATATTATGAAGGATTTTTATGTCGCGCTGACTTTTCAACGAATGTAATTCGTCTTATGCAAGAACTGGAAAAAAACGCTATTGAAAATCCAGCTGATTATCGTCATTTTCAAACACAGCCAGTTTATTCAGAATTATTACAGTTACATCATTTTTTAAATGACTATCTTGATAATACTGTAACAGCGAGTGATTTACTACGCGCAAGTGAGTCTGTAAATCTTAATGAACGAGACAGCACGGGTTATAGTATTTTTCATATGGTTTGCGAAGCCAGTCCTAATGTGACAACCTTACGAACTCTGTTTGAACATGACCATAAAAATGGCCCATTAAATTTCTCGGTGGAAAATCACAAAGATTATTATGCGCTCAAAGTATTATTAAGTTTGGGTACTTCAGATGTTGCTGAGTACATTTCAACAAAAATCGATATGCCAAAAGCCTTAATTGCGAATAATTATAGTTTGCTCAAAGACGTACTAGAATCCCGCAATACAGAAGTGTCTAAAGTCTTACTGACGACATTAATTAAAGCCAGTGAGACATCGCAATTTGATATTAACCAGAAATTAGGATCAAAAACGCTGCTCCAGACAGCATTATCGTTAGACAGTCCTTCTCTAATGATATTAGCCCTTGACCATCAAGCGAAACTCACCACATTAAGCAATATCGAGATGGATGCGCTTTTATCAAAATCCTCAACACGAAATTTAGAAATTGACTATCAACGAATTCACGAGAGGCAAGACTATACTTACGAGCATTTTAAAGCAGATTTTGGAAAAGAGTTTAGACAAAAAGGGTTAACAGAATCCGAAATTGCCGCTGAATGGGAGAAAGTGCAAGAAAAAGAACAGAAAATGAAAGGAGATCAAATTCAGACTGACGCGCACTTAAAAAACTATACCTATGAGCAATATCAACAAGAGCATACCGCTCAATTTAAAGCGGTAGAACAATGGAGCAGTGTTATAGAACATATTATCCAATCGGATAACAAGGAAAACCATAGTCGATTATTTGATGCCCTGATCAGAGGTGAACGTCTTGAATTAGCGGAGCGTCTTTTTTTGAAAGAATCACCAGATTCACCCCAGTGGAAAGAGCATCAACAACAATTATTCTATGCTGCAGTTAAAGCAGGAGATGCCGCCTTAGTGAAGAGTCTTATCAAACAACAAGAAAGCATCGATCCTAATCAAGTGAAGGCACTTGTTAATAGTAAAGTTACTGGTGGACTCAGTGTGTTAGCTGAAGCGTGTAAGCGTGGTCATAATGAGGTAGTGGATAACCTGTTAAAGAAGGGAGCAGATGTAAAAGAAGATAAAGCAGCTCCCTTATCTTTTGCGGCACGATTTTGCAAATTAGAGATTTGTCAAAAACTATCATCCAGAAGAGCCAGTATTTACGACCGATCTTCAGTAAATAACGCGACACCGCTTGTTGGTGTCATGCTATCGGGGCTCACCATTGAAGAAAAACAAAAAAGAGTGAGCGCTCTTTTATCGGCTAATCCTGAAGAAAGATTAGAGCCTCATGCTATCGACAAAAAGGCTGTCCATGAAGCTATTATTGAAGCAGTCAAAGATCCTAAAACGACCATGCAAGATATTATGCTCTATGTCAATATTTTCGGTGTCGATTTATCAGAAATACGGTCGCCCAAAGGAGAAACACTTGCCATGTTGGCTTTGGAGCATGGAAGGCTAGAATTATTTAATGATTTGACTAAAAAATCTGGTTTAGATCTTGATCATAACAGCAAATTAT
>CAYUMZ010000210.1:0-3793 GCA_964446105.1 uncultured Gammaproteobacteria bacterium
TGTGTGACTAAACTGTATGAACCCGTAGAACGAGCATGCATTTTATCATCCACTAAGTGATTTAACTTCAGCATGTACATATAACCAACCGTTACTGGTCGATCAAATGCCATTCCGGTTCGGCCATCAAATAACGTGGCTTGTCCAGATTCTGGAAGGCCCGCTAACGACAACATTGATTTAATTTCGGTTTCTTTAGCGCCGGCAAAAACTGGCGTTGCCATCGGAACACCTTCGCGCAAATTTTCAGATAAATGAACAATATCATCGTCACTTAAATCTTTTACAGCAGATAACTGATCTTTATCACTCTCATAAATGGCGGATAAATTTTTTCGTAAATCTGCAGCTTTTGCCTGCTTGTCTAATAATTCACCTATTTTTAATCCCAATCCTTTTGCGGCCCAACCTAAGTGTGTTTCCAATACTTGGCCCACGTTCATACGCGAAGGCACACCTAAAGGATTTAATACGATATCGACAGGCGTACCGTCTTTCAAATAAGGCATATCTTCAACAGGAACAATGGTTGAAATAACACCTTTATTTCCGTGACGACCAGCCATTTTAACACCTGGCTGAATTCGACGTTTTACCGCCAAATACACTTTGACAATTTTAATCACGCCCGGCGCAAGATCATCACCTTGTTGCAATTTTTTACGCTCAACATCCAATTTTTTATCATTTTCTTTTTGCAACTGCTTTAATTGTTTTTCAAGCGCTTCTAAAAGAGATTGTGTTTCTTCAGTTTTTAATCTCACATCAAACCATTTTGAACGATCAAGCTCTTCCAAATAGGTTTTAGTGATTTTCGTTCCCGCTTTTAATTTGCCTGGTCCACCTGCAGCTGTTTTACCTACTAAAAGATGCTCAACACGAGCAAATAAAGAATCTTCTTGAATCCGCAGCTGATCGTTCAAATCTTTTTTGATTCGAACAAAAGCGGCTTTTTCAATAGCTAATGCACGCTCATCTTTTTGTGTACCCTCACGAGTAAACACTTGCACATCGATAACAGTACCATTACTTCCTGGCGGAACTCTTAAAGAAGTATCTTTAACATCAGATGCTTTTTCACCGAAAATTGCACGCAATAATTTTTCTTCAGGAGTAAGCTGTGATTCACCTTTAGGAGTCACTTTACCCACTAAAATATCACCCGTATCAACTTCAGCACCGATATACACAATTCCGGAATCATCCAATTTCGATAATGCGCCTTCGCCAATATTAGGAATATCAGCAGAAATTTCTTCTGGTCCTAATTTTGTATCACGAGCAACGCACGTTAATTCTTGAATATGTACGCTTGTGAAACGATCTTCTTCCACTAAACGTTCAGAAATTAAAATGGAATCCTCAAAGTTGTATCCATTCCAAGGCATGAATGCTACTAATAAATTTTGTCCTAAGGCTAATTCACCCAAATCTGTGGAAGGTCCATCCGCTAACACGTCACCACGCGCAACTACATCACCCACATTGACTAATGGCCTTTGATTAATACACGTATTGTGATTTGAACGTTGAAACTTAGTGAGATTATAAATATCAACACCCGCATCGCTAGATGTGGACTCTTCTTCATTGACTCGAACAACAATTCGCGACGCATCCGCAGAGTCAACAATACCACCACGCGTTGCAACTACGGTAACACCAGAGTCAATGGCTACCATACGCTCCATACCCGTACCCACTAAAGGTTTTTCTGGGCGAAGTGTTGGGACCGCTTGACGTTGCATGTTTGAACCCATCAATGCACGATTCGCATCATCATGCTCTAAAAACGGAATTAATGATGCAGCAACAGAAACAATTTGTTTCGCCGAAACGTCCATATAATTAACTTGCTCTGGTGAAGCAAAGGTTGATTCACCTTTATAACGACACGCAACTAATTCATCAATAATTTTTCCGTTTTTATCAACGTTCGTGCTCGCTTGCGCAATATAATAATCACCCTCTTCAATAGCAGAAAGATAATCAAAATCATCGGTTACTTTGCAATTAACCACTCGACGATAAGGACTTTCAATAAAACCATAACTATTAATTCGCGCATAAACAGACAACGAATTAATTAAACCAATATTCGGTCCTTCAGGCGTTTCAATCGGACAAACGCGACCATAGTGAGTAGGATGTACGTCACGCACTTCAAATCCTGCGCGATCCCGTGTTAAACCACCTGGCCCAAGTGCAGAAATACGTCGTTTATGCGTCACTTCTGATAATGGATTATTTTGATCCATAAATTGCGAAAGCTGACTCGATCCGAAAAACTCTTTAATTGCAGCAGAAACAGGTTTCGCGTTCATTAAATCTTGCGGCATAAGATTTTCAGAATCTGCCAAACTCAATCGATCTTTTACAGCGCGTTCAACTCGAACCAATCCAATACGAAATTGATTTTCGGTCATTTCACCAACACTTCGTACGCGTCGATTTCCTAAATGATCGATATCATCAACTTCACCTTTACCGTTACGAATCGCAATCAATACTTTGAGCGCATCAATAATATCTTCTTTTGTTAATACACCCGCACCATCAAAATTATCACGACCCACACGTCGGTTAAATTTCATTCGTCCGACTGGCGAAAGATCATAACGGTCATCAACAAAAAATAAATTTTGAAATAAATTTTCTGCGGCATCTTTTGTTGGAGGCTCGCCTGGTCGCATCATACGATAAATTTCAACCAAAGATTCCAATTGATTTGACGTTGGATCAATACGTAATGTATCAGACATGTAAGGACCGCAATCGAGATCATTTGTAAATAATACCTCGAGCGTGTTTATTTTTGCATCTTTGATTTTATTGAATAATTCTGGCGTAATTGGATCGTTGGCATTAGCAATTACTTCACCCGTTTCTTTATCTACGAGCGTTTTTGCAATCGTCTTACCAAAAATATAATCCGTCGGTAACTCTAGTGTTTTGATATTCGCTTCGGCGATTCGATTGACATGTCGCATTGAAATTCGACGACCTTGTTGAACCAACACTTTACCTTTTTTATCTTTGATATCAACATGTGCAATTTCACCACAAATTCTTTCGGGAATTAAATCTAAAACAATAGAGTCTTTGTGAATATGAAGTGTATTATTATCAAAAAACATACCCAAAATTTCTTCGGTAC
Organism: uncultured Gammaproteobacteria bacterium; assembly: GCA_964446105.1. GTDB lineage: Bacteria > Pseudomonadota > Gammaproteobacteria > JAIEPX01 > JAIEPX01 > JAIEPX01. Next base: position 3,158 of record CAYUMZ010000210.1, read on the forward strand.
TATAACCTAACGCGCGCAAAATAATACTTGCAGGCAGTTTTCGGCGGCGGTCAATACGAATAAACACACAATCTTTAGGATCAAATTCAAAATCTAACCAGGAGCCTCGATATGGAATAATGCGTGCAGAAAAAAGTATTTTTCCTGATGAATGAGTTTTACCTTTATCGTGCTCATAATATAAACCAGGTGATCGATGCAATTGTGATACTACAACGCGCTCAGTACCATTAATAATAAAGCTTCCGGTTTCTGTCATTAATGGCATTTCGCCCATATACACTTCTTGTTCTTTGATGTCTTTGACAGTGTGTTTATTACCAGAACTATCTTTTTCGTAAATTGTCAGTCGAACTTTCACGCGTAAAGGCGCTGCATAAGAAAGCCCACGAAGTTTACATTCGTGTACACTGAATCCTGACTCGCCTAACTCGTAGCTCACATAATCGAGCTGCGCTTGTCCTGAATAACCCACAATCGGGAATACTGATTTGAAAGCACCGTTTAAACCAAAATTTCCGCGCTCTTCCGGAGCAATATCAGCCTGTAAAAAACGTTCGTACGATTCAAGCTGAACTGTTAATAAATACGGTTCAGTCATTGCTTCCTTGCTTTTACGGAAGGTTTTTCGCATAC
>CAYUMZ010000211.1:0-3793 GCA_964446105.1 uncultured Gammaproteobacteria bacterium
CCCATAGTAACTACTAATTAAGGTTTCCTCTTTTGCGTCAAGTTTTGTCATGGCATAGGCATAAGCTTTAGAATTATTAACTGAGGCATTCCCCGTTAAATATGCATGTGCTTGAACAATTTCAGAGAGAAGTCTTTTATTCTTACAGGCTAATATTGCGATACGCTGACCAGCCAGCGACATACCCTTGGTTCCAGATCTCAACAGGACAATTCGATCTTCTAGCTCAGGTGCAACCTCAACTAGTGAATAGTGATCTTGTCCGTCCAAATATATTTCTGCATAAGATTCGTCAAGGAGAATTGGCGTTGACTTTAATGTATCATCTTTCAAAATAATATCTGCGATAGCTCGCCATTCTTCTGCAGATAGTGTCGCACCAGTCGGATTATTGGGATAGCAAAATATAAAAGCGCTTATTTCTCCTCCATCTAGAAAAGCTTGTTTTTTTGCAGCGCTAATTGCTTCATACAAAACCTCCGGATTCACTTTGTAACCTGGTAGCTTCATGACGTCGAATGTATGAAGACGATTTTTTCTGTCAGGCCCCGCATATAATGGATAGTATGGCGATGGAGTGATGATACGACCGTTAGGCTTCATCGAGTTAATAGCCTTAAAAAAGGAAGCTATACCTGATGCACCACCTACTGTAAAAAGAATGTGATCAGATTGAAACTGTCTCTCAGCGGGCAAATGGTATAATCGGGTCAATGCGCTAGCCATATTTTCACGCGCACTGAGAGGTCCCGCAGGATTAAGGCATGTCTCTTCATGAGGATTTATTGCCTGAAATTCTTTTATAAGGGCTAATGGATAGCCTTCTCGAGCAATTTTTTGAGGGTCTGAAGATTGTCTGATTTGGCCATCGTAAATACACAGAAGTTCATCAATTTTTTTCGTATTCTGATCACGTCCAAGGATGCTCTCAAGAAAATATTGATTCACAGGAAAGGTTGGTTGACCTATACCAGCAATTGTAATAGGTTTTCCTGTGTTTTCACTGTGTTGTCTGGCAATACCGTAAAGCACCATTATCGCTTCGCTTTTTAGCGGCTGGTTGATGGGAGTTTTTAACATAGTCCATGACCCTCGTTTTTCGATGCTATACCAAACACTTACGATTATTCAATGGGTAGCAACTACCCTATCAATCTCTTTAAAAAATGTTTATCATACTTTAAATCTGCATTTAATGGGTCTACTCAGATCCGCTGTCGGAATATAATATAATGGAGAGTATCACGATGTTTCATGAAAGCACTATCTTGGAAGCAATTAATACATACAATAAATCTACTGATTGCATTTTTTGGAAAGATTTGCAAAGCAACTATCGAATGATGAATAATCAATTTGCCAGATTGGTAGGCTTTAAATCATCTAATGCCTCATTTAATAACCTTAATGATTTTGCTATGCCCTGCAAAGCCTCTGAGTTAGCTGATAAATTTATCGCTGCAGATCAGGAAGTAATACGAACAGGAAGACCCGTCGTCAGTATCGAATATTGTCGCTATATCGACGGTTCGTGGAGAGTACATTATGATAGAAAATCACCTTTGTTGAATTCAAGTGGAGAAATGATAGGGATATCCTGCCATGCAATGGATGTGACTGACTGTCCAATAATGAGATCTATTATTGCACTGACCTTACCAATCGGAAAATACCATCGAATTAGTCAGCAACACTCTTATCAACTGAAAATGAGCTATGATAATTTTGATTTGAGCGAACTCCAATCAGAAACATTATTTTTGATGCTTCGAGGCATGTCATCAAAGGAAATTGCTCGACGCTTAGCCAGAAGTCCTAGGACCATTGAAAAGCATCGTACCAAGATAAAAGAAAAAATGGGTTGCCAAAAACAATCTCAACTATTCGAGAAAACGATTGTCAGTGGCGCTGGTCTACTTATCCCTCAATCTTTGCTTGGTAAGAAAGTATAAAACGGCAGACCATGACAAATTTTTATATATTCCACAAAAGAGCCACCTGACGGGCTAACTCAAAATAGGCCATAATATCATTTAAGTTGACTTTGAAAACCATGAATACTATTTCTATCCTCCTCCAGAGTTTTTAAGGCACTGCTTAGTAATAATGAGGACAACATTAACAGAATGAGTACAAAAATGAGAACATGCCCCCTGTCTCTATTGGTCTTCATAGTGAGATCCTATTTTAATTCGGAATTGCCATACATGATGATTATCGAGTGCTACTAGGTGATCTAAAATATTGTGATGTTTAAATTGTATCGTAAATTCTATAGCCTCAAGTGAATTCCAATCATGAATTCGAGATGCATCAACACACAAAGGTGTTAATTTTTTACTGCAAAATTTGACCGAAAATAGGTCTAGATTACTGACTAACACTTCACCTCTCTTATTATCTTTCTGAATATAGACGGTAAGACCTTTTTTATTGATGGCTTCTGAGATATACAAGCGAACAAGAGTCACACTAGAATATGCATTGTAGTGATCACAAATTCTAATAGAAAGTTGCGAGTCTTTATGTGCAACTATAGGAACGATGGGATATTCAAAATTAAGGGTATTTCCGCACATTTCATTGGGTAATATTCCTGAGTGGATAATAGCTTGTAAAAAGCTCACTAAAAATCGAATTTGCGACTGCTCTTCAGAAAGGATTCGTTGAGCACAATGGAGTTTAGAAATTAATAAGAAACCTTCCATCGCGCCGAGAGAAATGACGACACTTAACGCCATAGAGAGTATCCATTGTAATATCATGCTTATCTACAGCTGCCATTCTGCTGCCGATAGTGCCTTAATTATCGATAGAGTTTGGTTGTAATAAGCGTTTTCTTTTTGTAAATAGATGCACATGATATTGAGATTCGTGATAGTAATTATCAATGATAATCCTAGACTAATTAGAATTTCGGTCATTACTTTCCTCTAAATATGGCAATATCTTAATGAATGTTTATGTAATATTGAGGTTAAATACATCGCAATACAACTCGTACTACTACGAGTTGCTTCTTTGACAGAGTTCTGATGCTCTACTAGGCTTACTAAGTGACTCTAGGAAAATTTCATAGCTTAACAAAGGAGTGATGTTATGAGTAAAGTAATCGCGAGTTTATTAATTGTTTCAGCGTTTATTAGCGTCAGTGCTGTAATCGCAAATGGTAATGACAATTGTGGCAGTATGAAGCCAATGTTAGCCGCTGGTAATGACAACTGTGGCAGCATGAAGCCAATGTTAGCTGCTGGTAACGACAACTGTGGCAGCATGAAGCCAATGTTGGCTGCAGGTAACGACAATTGTGGTAGCATGAAGCCAATGCTAGCTGCTGGTAATGACAATTGCGGTAGCATGAAGCCATTAGTCTAATCATCAATTTTGGATCTGGAAGCTCAAGTTCAAATATTTAGTACGTCATTTGCGTCGTATTGATACTTGTAGCTTCCAACGCCATAAGCTTAAAATAGTCGTAGGTCATATATTCAGGCCTTTCTTCACCCCACGAATTGCGAACTAAAAAAACACCCGTTTGCGTTTCCCCTTCTGCGTCCCGAACAGTGAGATTATCATCGTAGCCATAAATCACAACGAGATGATAATACCAATCGTTAGCGTCCGTTAAATAACGTTGCGAATTAAAGATTGATCGTAATTCATTGCTCATAAACCATGTGTCATTCTCCGTGTTTTTAATACCGATGCGCATATTGCTGCCCTTAAATAAAAACTCCAAAATCACGCGGTTTCCTTCAGCAATTGATTTACGCGTTGCAGCAAATGCGGCTTC
>CAYUMZ010000212.1:0-3787 GCA_964446105.1 uncultured Gammaproteobacteria bacterium
CGTTCAGATCAGGTTCACTTTCCAACAAAGCCGGATCAGCAATAGATTCGAATCGAAGTTTATCGGCCGCATCGGATGCGTTTGAGATTAATTCACGTAAAAAGATTTCTTTGTTACTGTAAAGAGCGTGAGTTACCAAATGGAGTAACTGTTTGACTTCGGCTTGAAAACTCATCGTTTCCATTGTGTATATCTCCTCAAAAAGTGTATATAACAGGTATTGGCAGACACTAATCAGCTAGACTGCCAACGCTGTCTACAAAATAGGGGCATATTCTAAAATTTCAAGGTGGTTGTAGGAAGGGGGCAGATCTTTGCTTGATGCAAAGATCTGACCCCTACCCATACTTCTTAATCTTTAAGCAATTCTACGTCAATGCCATTTTCAAGCAGCATTTCCCGCAACTTTCGCATGGCTTCGAATTGTATTTGACGAACTCGTTCGCGGGTTAGATTAATGTTCTTTCCAACCTCTTCCAAAGTTTCGCGCTCATGCCCTCTTAACCCGAATCGTCGTGAAATAACTTCACGCTGTCTGTCAGTCAGGTAATTTAAAAGTTTATCAAGCTTTTGAGATAAATCTTGGCTGGTCAAAAAATGTTCTGGGTCTCGGTTTTCCTCATCAGGCATCAATTCGACAAGCGATTTATCCCCTTCACTCACTGGAACATCGATCGATGAAACGTCTCGTTGCAAGTCCAGGATACGACGAATATCGTCTAAAGGTTTATCAACCATGGAAGCAATTTCATCGGATGTAGGCTCATGATCTAATTTCTGAGTCAGAGATCTGGCCGCTCTCAAATAAGTGTTCAGCTCTTTAACAATATGAATAGGCAATCGTATGGTACGTCCTTGATTCATGATAGCGCGTTCAACTGTTTGTCGAATCCACCAGGTTGCGTACGTTGAAAAACGGAACCCTCTTTCAGGATCAAATTTTTCGACAGCATGCATCAGACCTAAATTGCCTTCCTCGATCAAATCTAAAAAGGCTAAGCCACGACCTAAATAACGACGAGCAATTTTTACTACCAATCGCAGGTTGGATTCGATCATGCGAGCCCGAGCCTTTTTATTGCCACGCTTAATCTGACGAGACAATTTGATCTCTTCCTCATGTGTCAATAAATTGGCAAAACCAATTTCATTGAGATAAAGTTGAGTTGGATCAAGAGTCGAGTAAGAAGCTTCAGATCGTTCGGAAAGTTCCTGAGATTCCAATGAAGATTCTTCATCAGAAGAATAAGATTCAGAATCCATCATTAAATCAGCATCCAATTCTGATTCAATTTTAAATTCTCTATCAGACAATTGCATATCCATAATTTTCCCATCCTTGGTAAGTTTCACACTTTTCGGCATTATTGCCTCCTTGCTAACAGTGCTTGGTTGAAAAAATCCTTTTCTCTAACGCAAGTACTGAGTTGGGTTTATGGGCTTGCCATCACGACGGATCTCAAAGTGCAACATCACTTGACCAGATGGTGCTCGCCCCATAAGAGCGATTTCTTGACCCGCTTTAACCTGTGCTCCTTCGGAAACCATCAACTCACTATTATGAGCATACGCACTTAAAAAACTGGCATTATGCTTTATAATGATGAGGTTACCGTAACCTCTTAAACCAGAACCACTATATACTACTGTTCCTGATTCGCTGGCTTTGACAGGCTGGCCATACTGACCAGTAATATCAAGTCCTTTATTACCCAGCTGACCTTCGGAAAACTGTCCTATTACCTTTCCTTGGGTCGGCCACAAGAAGTAGTGTACAGAATTTTTTCTAAAAATCAAGTCTTTTTTTGCATGTTGTTCATCTATTTCATTAACTATGTTTTTTGGATCATAAATTTGGGTCGATATTTGTGAATTTATTCTATTTACTGAAATGGCTGGAATCCGCTCAGCGCCTGGCATTGGCAGTTGCAAGCGATCGCTAGTTTTATGGTTGAGAATAGCTTTGTTATGCATTGATTTTAATGATAATTTTTTTTCATATTGCGGTAGTGTGAGGTTGGCAAGCTGAGGAGATTCTAAATTAAATGAATGATTTTTTTGTGGCTTTTCAAGTTTTGCCAATCGTTGCATCGGTAATTTAATTCGTAGAGACTGCCCTGCTCTTAATGAATACGGTGCTTTTAAGTGATTAATCGTTGCGAGTTGACGATAATCGAGATCAGATGCCCAGGCGATAGAATATAAAGTATCCCCTTTTTGAACTCGATAATGTTCAGTGTTAATACTTTCAATGCGTGAATGATTGACAACAGGTGCTTCATCATCAGATGTTGCACATCCATTTAAAGAAATCACCATAGATAATATTAATAACTTTTTGATTTTAAACATAAATAATCTCGAATAATTAATGTAAGTATCGCTCAAATAATTTACTTTTCTTTCTCTATGCAACTGTATTTGTACGACACAAAGACTAGCGTAAAATAAAATAAACACTCAAGACTATAATGACAACAGCCCATCCAGCGATGTCGACATAACGCCTAAGAACCGTATCCATCCGCGGGCCGCCCCATCGCATTAATCCAGCAACTAAAAAGAAGCGTGCGCTGCGCCCAATCAGTGAAGCGACAACAAAGGGGAGAATGGCCATCTGTAAGGCACCTGCAGCAACAGTGAACAGTTTATAAGGGATAGGTGTAAAGGCCGCAATGAACATCGCCCAAAATCCCCAATCCTTAAACCAGAGTTGCGCTGTATGGTAGGCCTGTTCATACCCTACTTTGACGATGATTGGGTAGATCAATTCAAAACAAAACATTCCGATCAAATATCCAAAAACACCGCCCAATGTTGAAGTAATGGCTGTCAGCGCTGCATATCGCCAAGCCATATGAGGTTTTGACAGTGACATCGGGGCTAACATCAAGTCTGGAGGCAATGGAAAAAATGCAGCCTCAGCAAAACTTAGGCCCGATAAATAATAAACGGCATGTCGATGGCTAGACCACACCATGACGCGATCATAGAGTTTAGAAAACAATTTCATTAAATTTGTTCACCCAGTTAGAAACTTGATCAAAGGCTTGGTAGTGAGTTAAATCAATTTTAAGCGGTGTCACTGAAACCTTATTGTGTATTACAGCATGAAAATCCGTTCCAGGACCGTCGTTTCTCACAGGACCCGCAGGTCCAACCCAATAGACTTCTTTACCACGTGGATCGCGAGCACGAACTATTGGTTCTGCCGCATGGCGAGATCCTAAACGTGTCACTTCATACCCTTCCAGTTGTTCATAAGGAATATCCGGTACATTCACATTTAATATAGTATCTGCGGGTAAAGGATCTTTGAGTACATTTTGCACTAACGTTTTTGCAACCTTACCAGCCGTTTCATAATATCGAGAATGATCCCCCACTAATGATATGGCAATAGCCGGAAGTCCTAAAAACCGACCTTCAATCGCTGCAGCCACGGTTCCAGAATATAGAATGTCATCGCCTAAATTGGATCCTTCATTAATCCCGGAAACAACCATGGAAGGTAATTCTTCCAATAGACCCGTAATCGCAAGATGGACGCAATCTGTTGGGGTGCCTTCCACGCTCACTGCACCGTTTTCTATGGTTTTAATTCGAATGGGTGAGTCTAAGGTAAGGGAATTACTCGCTCCACTTCGATTTCGATCCGGTGCAACAATGATGATGTTTGAGATTTCACGAATGTGCTCCGCCAAGACCGACAATCCCTTGGCATAAACACCGTCGTCATTACTTAATAGAATTTTCATAGTAACCTTTATACTGATAGTGTTGAATG
>CAYUMZ010000213.1:0-3782 GCA_964446105.1 uncultured Gammaproteobacteria bacterium
TTTCATATTAATTATCTGTGGGGCAATCGATTTAACCAGTTTGTATCTCAGTATGGGAAGTTTCCACAAACTCACACCGTACTTTCGAAGTGCGCGATGTGTAGGCAGATTTCTAAGTTCATCTATGTTTGTGATGGGTTTTAGTTTCCAGTGAGAAGACAATGTATTAAATTCGTTGACAGCAAATTGAAGTGAATCGCATAAAGTGCCATCAAAGTCAAAAATAATGAGTTTTTGATTACGAATGTCTAGAGAGCCCGTGTAGCTTTCTTGATGAAAAGTAAAATACCAACTAATTAGCAGTGTAATAATTACAGCAACAAGACCGACTACAATCATTGATTATTTATTACGAACTGTAAAGTGAACTTCGCCGAATTCATTCCATACGCGAGAAGCATTTTTGGTATCTACTGGATCATCGAGTATAATCCCATCGGTATGAGAAATAATTTCTCCATGAGCATCACAACCGTAGGCCAACCAGCACTGACTTTGCCATGCACGTACTTTGAATGTTTCTGACCCACATTTGTATGTGAGGGTTACATCGGGGCCTGTGGCAATACCTTCTGATAAAATAAACGTTGCAGTGTCATTTTTGTCTATTTCATAAGGAAAGGTGTTGCTGCCAACCAATTTTCCGTAAGGGTGATAAACATTCAGTCGAGTACAATCATTATTTGTATGAGTCGAGATTGATACATGGAGAGTTTGATAAATTTGATATCCGTTTGTTTTATCATCGTTGCTTTGAGCAGCATTGGCTGAACAACTGAGCATCAAGCCTATCAATAAGCAATGCAATTTAACTCGTGTAGTCATCAGATAGCCCTCTCGTTTATTAATTTTGTGAATATTATCAAAATTGATCTAAAAGATAAATGTCGTAAGCATTTTGAATCGTGATCTTTTTATGGGGGAGTTGAGAGAGGTATGTGGTGATTGTGGTTGAGGGAAGGTTTAGGGATCTGGAGAGGTCGACGGTGTAGTTGGGGGTGCGGACTTTTTGGCCGTAGTGGTCGACTTCGTAGGAGCAGTAGGTGAGGTAGTCGCCGGGTTTGAGTTTGTCGACGAGGAGGTAGCCGACCGAGAAGGGGCCAAAATAGATAAAGGCAGTCTCTGAAGTGTCTGCAGCTTTGGGATTATTTATTTGTTGAAGATGCTGCGAGAGCCATCAGCCTATTGGCCACATCTGATAATGCTGAAGGAGTATTCAATTTAGCATCAGGTAAACAACAGGCAATTCGAGAATATGTTGAAATGATTCGTGATATCATTAATCCACAGTTTGTATTGGAATTTGGAACATTGAATCATTCTACTCAGGTATATGATCTTAAGGCCAATGCTGAACGTTTACATAAGATGATTGGTTGGACTGCTACCACATCGTTTGCTGAAGGAATTAATGCGACCGTTGCTTGGCATCGGTTGTGTGAAAGGAGAAAGCTGAATGCCTAAGAAGTTGATTAGTGTGATTACACCCTGTTTCAATGAAGAATTAAACGTTCAAGATTGTATAGATGCTATAAAAGCCTTATTCAATCAGAGATTATCTGACTATGAGTATGAGCATATATTTTGTGATAATGCATCTGCAGACTCAACTGTTTCAATATTAACCCAAAATTCTGTGCTGGACCCAAGAATAAAAGTTATCGTCAATGCGAGAAATTACGGTCCATTTCGTTCTACGTTCAACGGGTTATTGAAAGCGAAGGGAGATGCTGTGGTTGTTATGCTTCCTGCGGATTTGCAAGATCCGCCAGAACTCATTTATGAATTTGTGAAATTATGGGAGCAGGGCTATGAGGTAGTGTATGGTATTAGAGCCAATCGTCAAGAGTCCAAAATTATGCATCTTATCAGAAAAATATATTATCGAGTGTTATCACAATGTGCTGATATTTCAATTCCGTTAGATGCTGGTGAGTTTCAGTTGATTGATAAAAAGGTAGTTGATGCATTAAAGCTGCATGAAGATTATTATCCTTATATACGCGGTATGATAGCTAATTGTGGCTTCCGATCGGTAGGAGTTAATTATATTTGGCAGATTCGTCGAAAAGGATTTTCCAAAAATCGTTTTTATCATTTAATTGACCAAGGACTCAATGGGTTAATTTCTTTCACTAATTTTCCAATGAGAGTGTGTATGTTCAGTGGATTGATTATTGCAATAATGAGCTTTTTATTCGCTAGCTTTTCTTTTGTCTATAATTTAATTTATCATGGTGGTGTGACGGTTCCTGGAATTCCGACTTTGATTGTTGCTTTGTTTTTCTTTGGTGGTGTTCAGCTATTATTTCTGGGAGTTATTGGAGAATATGTTGCAGCCATACATTCTCAAGTTCGCAAGCGTCCTTTAGTCGTCACTCGTGAAGAAATCAACTTCTCTGGCTAGTTTTGTACCTATATAAATAAATTTGTTAAGCAATAGCAGAGCGAGCGGTGAATGCCTTAGAAAGCGTACTACCATCGATATATTCTAGTTCTCCACCCATTGGAATTCCGTGAGCTAAACGAGTACAGGTGATCGATTTTTCGCGAATCAAATTCGCAAGATAATGAGCGGTTGCTTCACCTTCGACAGTAGGGTTCGTTGCTAAAATAACTTCTGTAAAATTTCCTTTCTCGAGTCTTTCAGTGAGTTGATTGATGCCAATTTGTTGGGGTCCAATACCATCAATGGGTGAAAGTCTTCCCATGAGAACAAAATAGTAGCCGCGAAAAGTGGCTGTTTGTTCGATGGCAATGACATCAGCAGGTGATTCAACAATGCATAATTGATGAGTCTGGCGTGAGGGATTTGAGCACAATTCGCAGAATTCAGTTTCAGTGAAGGTTCTGCATGCTTTACAATGGCCGACTTTTTCTATTGCAGATTGTAATGAGTTTGCCAGAGCTAGGCCTTGAGGACGCTGGCGCTCCAAAATTTGAAACGCCATCCGTTGCGCTGTTTTTAGGCCTATGCCTGGTAAACATCGAAAGGCTTGGATTAATTCATTGATCAGAGGACTGAACATTATTTTTTATCGTTTGGTAATCCCAGCTCTTTAGAGAGATTCATCATCTTTTGCTGAGAAGAAGATTCAACGGCTTTAGTGCCAGAATTAAATGCCGCTGCAATTAAATCGCCTAATTTTGTTGGACCTAAATTGTAGGCTTCTTGAGTAATCATAACGCCGTCGATTTCAGGGACATAGTGTCTGCCATTTTGAACAATTCTTACCATTCCAGCACCAGAAACACCTTCGTATCGTGCTGTTTCGAGCTCTTCCTGCACGCGTTTAAAGCTGTCTTGCATTTGTTGAGCAACTTTGACCAAGTCGTTCATATCACTGGGAGTAGCCATATTTATCACCTCTCTTGTTTAAAAACAGTGGTTAACTTACAAAAATCGAATTATTCAATTATGACTGGGAATAAGATGTTTGGTCAAGTTTCATAGCTGTAAAAATTTACACTTGTTGAACCCCATAATATGCCAGTTTAACATAAAATTCATTTTAATTAACATGAAAATGGCAAATTTAGTGCGAGAACAAAGGAAAAATGAGGATTCTCATTATTGACAAAAAACTGGTCCAAGTATGTAATAGCACCTTCGGAAATTTTGAGGATACTTAGTTGATGAGTGCACAAAAACGAGAATTGATTCGAAGACTCTTTTCAGAAAGTGTTTCTCAACACAAAATTCACAATACCATACTAGCGGATCTTGAAACGGTATTGACTGATGAGTTTTGTTATATTACCGAATTGTTGCAGAATGCTAA
>CAYUMZ010000214.1:0-3773 GCA_964446105.1 uncultured Gammaproteobacteria bacterium
AATATGGTTAGTAAAAAAATGTTAGTTGCCTTAGCTGCAGCGAGCACATTAGGATTATCTTTATCAACAGTTGCAGCAACTGCTTGCAACACAGGTTGCCCAGGTGTTTACGTTGGAGCCCAAGCTGGTTGGGGACAAGTTAAATACCGCAACAATCATCACGAAGGCAGACGTCATCACAATGATGACAACGGCGGCTTCGCTGGTCGAGTATACTTAGGCTACCAATTTAATCCTTACATCGGATTAGAAACTGGTGTTGCTGGATTCTTTAAAGATTCAGATCATCACCATGGCAACAGCCATAACAACGTTGGCCAATGGGATTTACTCGCTCGCGTGGGTACACCATTTGGTGACAGCGGATTCCGCGGTGACCTAAAAGGTGGAGCTGCTTACGTATTTAATGGTAACGACCACCACCACGGCGGCGATTCTGATCGCATTATCCCAGCAGCTGGTGCTAGCATAGCTTACAGCTTCTGCCAGAACGTAATGGTAGACGTTTCTTACCTACACGGTTTTGGAACAGATAGTGATCATCATCACCACAGCAGCCGTCAAGAAAATGGCGGAAATCATCACCACCACGACAACAATCGTGTGAAAAGCACAGACTTGGTTACACTTGGCGTAAGCTACTTGTTCCCAACAATGTAATTTTCTCTAAAAACACCGCGGGTGGTTCATCCGCGGTGTTTTTTTTTGCGCTATCCAAAATCCATCATCAATTTACTTATACCTTTAAAAAATATACTATGACCTCATGATCACTTTCGAACATGTTAGTAAATATTTTGGCCCTAACGAGCAACGTATCGCTGCCCTAAGCGATATTAATTTAACTGTCGAAAACGGAAAAGTGTTTGGAGTAATAGGTCCCAGCGGCGCTGGAAAAAGCACTTTAATACGTTGTGCCAATTTACTCGAACGACCAGACGAGGGTCGTGTAATCATTGATGGAATGAATCTTACAGAATTATCACCACCTGAATTACGCGAAGCACGAAGAAAAATTGGGATGATTTTTCAACAGTTTAATTTACTCTCTTCACAAACAGTCTATGATAATGTTGCACTCCCATTACATCTTGCGGGGCAAAATAATTCTGCAATCAAAGAAAAAATAATGCCTTTACTCGAACTAACAGGATTAATTTCTAAACAAGATGCTTATCCTGCGCAACTGAGTGGCGGTCAAAGACAACGCGTCGGTATTGCACGTGCGCTCGTGAATCAACCAAAAGTGTTGCTCAGCGACGAAGCGACCTCCGCACTGGATCCTGAAAATACTCACGCGATTTTGCGGCTACTTAAAGAAATTAATGAACAGCTCGGCGTGACAATATTAATCATCACACATGAAATGGAAGTGGTAAAAGAAATAGGCCATCATTTGGCCATCATGGAACAGGGGAAAATTGTTGAGCATTCGGATGTTGTCGAATTTTTTGGTAATCCTAAAACGGAATTGGCCAAACGATTTATTCAAAAAGCGGCTAAAGACCATTTACCGATTGCCGTCAAACAACGACTTCACTCTGAACCTACACCAGAAAGTAATCCATTGTGGCATCTTTCATTCTTAGGTAAAACAAGCCAAGAGCCTTTAATTGCGCATCTCATGCAGCAATTATCAATTACTTTAAATATATTGCAAGCCGACATTGAGCTGATTCGCGATCAAACGATGGGCACGATGATTGCTGAAGTTTCTGGTTCTTCTGAACAAATCGACGCAGGATTTAAATATTTGCAAGACAAAGGCGTACATCTGGAGGTGATTGGTTATGTCAGAAATCCTGAGTGAAGCTTTGTCTGCGTCTTTTTTATCAATCTTATGGAAAGGGACATGGGAAACACTCTATATGGTGCTCGTTTCAGGATTGATTGCGGTGATCATTGGAACTCCATTGGGGCTATGGCTCTTTGCCACACACCATAAAAATATCAGTAAAAATATCATAATAAACAAGCTGTTAAGTGCAATCATTGATGTTACACGTTCACTACCCTTTATCATTCTTCTCATCGCTATCATCCCCTTCACTCGCTGGGTTATTGGAACTACAATCGGCACGACAGCAGCCATCGTTCCCCTCAGCATCGCTGCGATTCCGTTTATGGCGCGCGTCACTGAAAATGCTTTACTTGACATCAATCCTGGACTAATTGAGGCGGGAATGAGTTTCGGCGCCAGCCCCATTCAAATATTACTAAAAATATTACTGCCAGAGTCGCTGCCCGCAATAATAAACGGGACAACATTGATGCTAATCAGTCTCATTGGTTATTCGGCAATGGCAGGTGCTGTCGGTGGTGGTGGGTTAGGAACTGTCGCGATTAACTATGGTTATCAACGATTCGATGTGACAATCATGCTAGCCACTGTTGCGATATTAATTATTATCGTGCACCTTATACAATTCATTGGAAACCGTGTTTCACGTTCGCTCAATCGTCATTAAGGAAAATAGTATGCGATGTATTCGACTGCTCAGTTTAATTTTGAGCCTTTCATTAATCCTTGTAGCGTGCAATAAACATCGCGCAGAAAATGAGCTGTATGTAGGCACAATAGCCGGTCCAGAAACAGATCTAATGGAAGTCGCTAAAAAAATTGCTGATGAAAAATATCATTTACATATTGTTATTGTAGAATTCAACGATTATTCATTACCTAACCAAGCGTTAGCCGATGGCAGCATCGATGCGAATATGTTCCAGCATCAGCCTTACTTAGATGCCGCCGTCAAAGCAAAAAATTATCCGCTTGTCACAATTGGAAAAATGTTTATTTATCCCGTGGGTGTTTACTCTTCAAAATGGAAACACATTAATCAGCTTCCAGAAAAAGCCATTGTCGCCATTCCCAATGATCCTAGCAACGAAACACGTGCATTAATTCTATTGCAACAAGGCGGATTAATCACACTTAAATCTAAAAATAATAATACCTTAACACCGCAAGATATTTAGAAAAATCCAAAACAATTACAATTTAAAGAACTCGATGCTGCACAACTTCCCCGTGTATTACCCGACGTTGATATTGCAGTGATCAATACTAATTTTGCATTGCTCGCCGGGCTAAATCCTAAAGACAACGCCTTACTCAAAGAATCTGCAAATTCCCCTTACGCAAACGTTGTCGTTGTTCGAACCGACGAAAAAAATTCACCGAAATTCCAACAGCTCCTTGAGGCACTACACTCTCAAGAAGTCCTCAAAAAAGCAGAACAACTCTTTAAAAACCAAGCCATACCAGCCTGGAAATAACGGAGTCCTCAGAAGCTGTTGTCCAAGCTTACTAACCAAAGAAGGTTGCAATCTTTGGGTGGAATAGGTGTCGTATCTTGAGTTGTTAGTTGTTTTCTAAATTCCGTATCAAAATAAAATATTATTATCTGAAATACTCTTACTATTTGAGATAATCAGTGATTTTTATTTTAACTTTATGCGGAAAAGATCGAAAAAATTCTGTGTAGTTTGAGCGGCAACTTCTTCGAGTGAAAGATTTTTCAACTCAGCGATTTTCTCTGCAACATAGCGCACATAAGCCGGTTGATTGGGTTTACCACGATATGGAACAGGGGCAAGATAAGGACAATCGGTTTCGAGCAGTAAACGATGTAATGGCACCTTCTGAGCAACCTCATGCAATACTGTGGCATTTTTGAATGTTACGATTCCCGCTAATGAAATATAAAATCCTAATTCCAACGCTTTTTCTGCAACAGACCAATTTTCTGTAAAACAATGCATGATGCCTT
>CAYUMZ010000215.1:0-3754 GCA_964446105.1 uncultured Gammaproteobacteria bacterium
ACTTTGAATTACAAAATAATGCTGTATTATGGCTAACAAGCTTAGATAATCAACGCCAGTTATATATCAGCAAACGTTTTGAAGAAATTTGGGGTGTAAAGACGCAAAAGCTCTATGAAAACGCCAACTCATGGGGGGAGTATGTCCACGAAAATGATAAAGACCGTGTTCTTTCCCAAGTTAAAAACAGAGCTCTAACACCTGAAAAAACGATGAAAGAATCTTTACTCTACCGTATCCTTGATAAACATAAAAAAATTCGCTATCTACATAGCACGCCATTTCTCGTCACAACCAATGCGGATATTCATGTCGCCTTTGGTGGGGTAACTCAAGAATTAGAAGAAGGACAATGGATAAATGCCTTAGATAAATACAACAAAGGCCATAACAGCGAAATGAAGCATCAGATCTTTAACACATTAAATAACGAAATTAAAGTTCTTATCGCTATGGCAAATAAAAATTTTGATTCACGGCACCCACCCATATCGCATGATAAAATTATTTTTCAAAACGGGAAGGCGCTCAATCTAACTGAACGAGAAACACAATGCCTTCATTATTTGAGTCAAGGAAAGTCCGCAAAAGAAACATCGAATATGTTACATATATCACAACGAACGGTAGAATTTCACCTTAAAAATATCAAAGAAAAGGCGGGATGCAGGTCTAAATTGGAATTGTTAACGAAGCTAAAATTCATTGAGTGAATATATGCTTTTTTTAAAAGCATTATCGTTTTCAATACTTGATTCGACATCGTCCTCTACCTTACTAAAAGACTGCGCAGGATTATCTTATACTCAAAAGCCTTATTTATTCCAATTATAGACAATGTCCTTTCAATATTATACATATGATAGAGAATTCTAAAAGCTATACCTTAAAATAGACCTTGAACCGGTACTACAAATAATGTAAACCCATGGCGCGCAGTTTGAGTATTTTTTTATCAGAAATAGATTACTATTTCACGAATTCGAGTTACGTTATATTGAATTATCTAATGCCATTATTAAATAAGGTGAAATACGATGTTCCACAGTAAAAGGTACTAATCATTTTTGATTGGGGTTCTCTCACTGATTATTATAGGCGCAATCATTGGTAGCTTAACCAACAGCGGTGTTGATACTTGGTATACAACGTTAAATCGATCACCTCTAACACCACCTAATTATCTATTTGGGATCGTATGGACTATTTTATATGCCATGATCGGTATCAGTGGATGGTCAATTTGGAATTATCGGACCAGAAATCTATCCCTCGTAAAAAAGTTATATCTCATCCAGCTTCTACTCAATTGGAGCTGGACACCGTTGTTTTTCTATTATCATTTACAAGGTTACGCATTAATTTGCCTTATTTCGATGGTCATAATAGTCACCATTATTATCCTGACAATACATCGAACAATAAAGGCAGTTTCATTCATGTTTGCGCCTTATTTGTTATGGTTAATATTTGCCACCTATTTAAATTTCTACATATGGCTGTATAATTGATTTTATTTTCTGTCCAAAGCTAAATTTTATCCGGTGCTAAATGCAACTATTTATTATTGATCTATCGATCATTAATGAGCCCAACTTGCTATTCTCTTATTGGGGAAATCTGTTAACATTTCATTTTTTTAATGCTTTATTTTACAATTAATTTAGAAAAAACAAGATGGGTATATCTTTTAAAAAAAATGGATTTAATCGACAAATGCCACCTAGATCAAATTAAAAAAACTTCCGGTGCAAAGTCCGAGCAGCACCCGTATTAACCTTGTCTTGAATCTCATGCGTCATCTCTCCCAGATCTTGCTGAGCTCCAGCAGTATCGTCATTTAGAATACCTCTTTCTATTGCTTGTGCGATACGCTCTGGGCCTTGCTTTACGGTGTCATAAATTCTCCGCAGCTCTCTGAGATCCTCCCGAACTTCCTTTTGAACACCAAACTCATCAAGAATAACGCCTTCCATTGCGTGAAAGCTTTGAGTGATGGCTTGCTCAACGAGCTCAGTACCACGCTCTTTCATTAATTGCTTCAATGCTATAGCGGTAAGCGCAGCTTCGGATAATCCTTCTGTAATTGCAGATTGTACTTTGGAGCCGATACTTGGATTTGCTGATCCATCCTCAGCTGCGTTGTACCTGCCACCGGCATCACTTGCATAAGGGTTGCTGCCATCATTACTACCAAAAAAGGCCATATTGTTAGGCGCATTAAAGAAAGTCGGGAAAATACGATTTGTCTCGGCAGGTAGAGTTTCCATCTCATACATTAAATTAGCTAGGCGGTCCATTTCCTGGTCAATTTGCATCCTAATTTGCTCACTCGCACTTTGATCACTACTATAAGTATTATTCATAGCTGCTGAAAGATTGTCATAATCACTCATGAGTTGCTGCAACTGAGATTCTAGATAATTGTTTTGGCTAAGGAGTTGGTTATCAATATTTTCTGCTTCCCTTAATTGGTCCTCATTACTATTAAGTTCATGAAGAATGTTGGATAGTTCTGACTGAATCTCATCCTGGCGTGCAGTAATCTGTGCAAGTTGATTAGCAATGTCAGAATCCTGAGCGTTAACGTGATCATATTCCTGCTGGATATGATTGCGCTGCTTGGTTAACTCCTCTAATTCTTGACGCGTTAGCTGACGGTTTCTACGGAATCTCTCAATCTCATCTTTATTGACACACACTTGTCGTGGTGGATGATTTTGACAGTGATAAATGCCGTTTATACAGTACTCACCATCAATCTCAAATTGCGGTTCAGGCTCTTTTTCCTGCAAACTGCTGTAGCACTCTGCGATTTCGTCGTCTATTTTTTTTAGAGAATCTGATAAATCACGTACTTGAATATCCAGCGCCATTTTTTGAGACTCTAATTCTGCTTGAACGCTCCCTAAATTTTGAGCTTCGCCATATAAATCGTATTTTCTATTAATGAGCCGTTGATTACAGTCATTTAGGTTTGTAATAATTTGCTGCTGCACAGCGCGCTTATCTTCATTTTCCTGTAGCTGCTGCTTGATATCATTGATCAGGGCCTGAGTGCTCTCTGCGTTATTACTCACATTGGCATTATTGGCTTGCTGTGCACTTTCTTGTTGCTGTGCAAATGCTAAACGATTTTTCAATGCCGCAATTTTTTGTTTCGAAGCATTAACAGCATATTGTAGCTCTTGGCGTGATCTCATCAGTAAACTCCTTGTTATTTCTTATTACCATCAAGTCCCATCTGTTTAGCCAATCGATTTTTTATCTCTTGTACTCGCGCTTCCTCTTCAGGAGATAAGGTGCGAGCCTCAGCATTACCACGCTCAACACGCGCCCCTCCAGCAGAAGATGGATTAGCAAAAAATGCATTAGTATTAGCTCTAGTAGGCTGAGCAGGTTGAGGAGTATCAGCCTGCTTTGGTTGGCTAGAAGCCGATGAATTCATTGCTTCTTCTATGTCCTGTAGGCGTTGGTCAACATCTTCAATATACGGATTAAATTTCAAGGCTTCTATATAATCATCTTTAGCATTGGAATACATAGCATTCTTGCGGAAAGGTGATTTTTCAGTTTGAGCACTAGCGAAGTAAAGATCTCCACGATCTTTAAAAAACTCCGCCGATTTTTCGGCTAGTGCAATTTTTTCTAATTTTGCATAGCTTGTATGCAGACTGCTGGCAGAGGCAATACCCTTCAAACGGGATGTACGGAGTAGTAACAACTGTGCAGCTAAATCATTTTCAACAGCAGG
>CAYUMZ010000216.1:0-3738 GCA_964446105.1 uncultured Gammaproteobacteria bacterium
TGTCGATATTTCTTTCCCTGAAATTGAAAAATTCGATAATTTACCAGAACCCCGAGCTGAAGGCCCCTCTGCCTTAGTGTCGATTATGGAAGGCTGCAGTAAATATTGTAGTTATTGCGTAGTACCGTACACGCGTGGGGAAGAAATTAGCCGTCCGTTCGATGATGTTATTGCTGAAATCGTGAGTTTAAGTCAACAGCACGTCAAAGAAATTACTTTATTGGGTCAAAATGTGAATGATTATCGAGGAATAATGCATGACGGCGCTATCGCAGATCTTGCTTTATTAATTCATTATATCGCTGCTCTCGATGGTATCGAACGAATTCGTTACATGACCTCACATCCATCTGCATTTAGCGATAATTTAATTACCGCCTATGCCTTAGAACCCAAACTGGCAAATCACCTACATTTGCCTGTACAAAGTGGTTCAGACCGAATTTTAGCAGCCATGAAACGTGATTACACAACGTTAGAATATAAAGCCAAAATTCGTAAACTCAGAGAAATTCGTAAAGATATTAGTGTATCGTCTGATTTTATTGTCGGATTTCCGGGTGAGACAGACAAAGATTTTGAAGATACCCTCAATTTAATTCATGATATCGGTTTTGATACTTCTTATAGTTTTATTTATAGCCAAAGACCAGGGACACCCGCAGCCAATATACCTGATGATGTTTCCTTAGAAACGAAACAAAAACGATTAGCGATCCTTCAAGAACGAATCTTACAAAATGCTCATCGTATTAGTGAGGCGATGGTAGGTACTGAACAACGCATACTCGTGACAGGACCCTCAAAAAAGAGCCCCATGGAGCTCTCTGGCCGCACAGAAAACAACCGGGTTGTGAATTTTAAAGGACCATCTGATTTGCTCGGTCAAATGGTACGCTTGAAAATTACTGAAGCGCGCCCCAATTCCTTAAGAGGAGAGTTGATAAGCACTTTATGATGAGAGTATCTTCCGCGCGAGAAACCCTAGATTGTGCTATATTTAAAGAAGGTATTAGTAAGTGAGAACGGCTACATTGAGCAAATCTAGAAGAACCGAAAGCTTAGTGCTTTCACCTATCGATAATCGGCGTTTAGCTGATTTATGTGGTCAATTCGATCAAAACTTAAGACAAATTGAACGCTATTTGGGTGTGGAAATTAGCAACCGAGGACACACCTTTCATATTATAGGACCACCAAAGCCTGTTGCCGTTGCAACCAAAGTGATTAAAACAATCTATGACGAAACAGTAAAACCGGGCCTCAATAATTCACAAGTTTATCTGATACTTCAGAGCGAAATGAACCAAGTCGAGCATCCTCTTAAAAAAACAAATCATGAATTAACGATTCATACTGGTGAACGCAATATTCAACCTCGCAGTCAAAACCAATATATTTATGTCGATAATGTTTTAACTCATGATATTAATTTTGGCATTGGCCCCTCAGGCACAGGTAAAACTTATTTAGCCGTAGCTTGTGCAGTGGCTGCTTTAGAGAGCGATAAAGTCCGACGAATTGTGTTAGTTCGTCCTGCCGTTGAAGCTGGCGAAAAATTAGGCTTTTTACCGGGTGATATGGCAGAAAAAGTAGATCCTTATTTACGTCCTCTTTACGATGCACTCTACGAAATGTTAGGTACTGAACGTACATTAAAATTTATTGAACATAACATCATTGAAATTGCTCCACTCGCTTTTATGCGTGGCCGCAGTTTAAATGATGCTTTTATTATTCTAGATGAAAGTCAAAATACGACAAGAGAACAAATGAAAATGTTTTTAACACGTATTGGCTTTGGATCTAAAGTCGTTGTTACAGGCGATATTACTCAAGTCGATTTACCCAAAGACACTGAGTCTGGATTAAGACATGTCATCAAAGTATTAAAAGATATCGATGAAATTTCATTTACATTTTTCCAAGCTCATGACGTTGTACGGCATCCGTTAGTCCAACAGGTCGTTAATGCATATGAAAAATTCGACGAAAAACGCCATGATTAATTTCAATCTGCAAATTGCATCGACTCAAAAAAACCTTCCGTCAGAAGAAGAATTCTTTCAGTGGGTCTCAGCTGTTTTATTACCTGACTATTCTGAGGCTGAAATTACAATACGCCTAATGGACGAGGAAGAATGCGCTCAATTAAATCAACAATACCGAAATAAACAGGGCCCGACCAATGTTTTATCATTTACCTTAGACCAAGACCCGCTCGTCGGCGATATCGCCATGTGCGCTCCGGTAGTGAAAAAAGAAGCTGAGTCTAGTAAAATCAATGAAAGATCACACTGGGCACATTTAACAGTGCATGCGTGTTATCATTTGTTAGGCTACGATCATCAAACCGAAACTGAAGCTGCTACTATGGAAGGATTGGAAATCAAAACGCTGAAATCATTAGGATATGAAAATCCTTACGGAGATGAATAGGATGAGCAAAAAAAATTCCTTCATTAAAAAAGGGATCGATAAAATTCGGCACTTGATAACTCACGAACCTCAAAATCGTCAAGAGCTCGTCGAGATTTTACATCATGCAGAATCTCACCATATTTTAGACCACGAATCTTTACGCATGATGGAAGGTGTTTTACAAGTCGCTAGAATGAAAGTGCGCGACGTGATGATTCCTCGAAGTCAAATGATTACTATTCCCAGCAATATTACCTTAGAACAAATTTTACCCATTGCCGAAGAAAATCAACATTCGCGCTATCCCGTCATTGGCGAAAATCGTGATGAAATTCTGGGCATCCTCCTGATTAAAGATATTTTACCCTATGTTAAAAATCCTCAAAATTTTAAACTGTCTCAAATCCTAAGACCAGTAATTTTCATTCCAGAGAGTAAACGATTAAATGTTCTTTTAAATGATTTCCGAATTAATCACAATCATATGGCCATTGTTGTCGATGAATATGGTGGAATTTCGGGTTTAGTCACTATTGAAGACGTCCTGGAAGAAATTGTCGGTGAAATTGAAGATGAATCGGATATCGCTGAATTTAATGCACAAATTAAAAAGTTAGGTGATCGTCATTTTACTGTTAAAGCATTAACCTCCATTACAGATTTTAATAATTATTTTAATACTCAATTCTCAGAAGAAGAATTTGATACGATTGGCGGCCTCGTCATGAATCGATTCGGCCATTTACCCAAACGCGGTGAGTCGATTACCATCGATAATCTTCGCATCAAGATCCTCCATGCCGATAATCGCCGTGTTCGCCTGCTTAAAGTGAATGTTCATTAATAAATTAGCCCCCCTCAAATTCTGAATGATTATTATTTACTCTATCATATCAATATAATAAACTATCCTAACTAAATCATTTGGATATCATGGAGGAATAATTAATGAATGCAAAACAAACCATTGTTCCTAAAGAGTACTTTTGTCCCATTAGTGGGTTGATTATGATAGACCCTGTGAATACGGTTGATGGTCAAACATACGAACGTGAAGAAATTGAACGATGGTTAATCATAGATGGTAAAGACACTAGCCCATTAACAGGACTAAAACTCTCTTCAAAAGCACTTACACCTGTAATTATTCTTCGAAACCAAATTAATACTTTCTTAGAAGCTAATCCACAGCTTGTGGTAGAGGGCAAGCTATACTTACCGATCGCTTCCCTAGACAAACTGAGAGTATTTGTAGAACAAAACAGGTGGTCAGATTTTGTAGCCATTGTAAAAAAAGATTTTCATGTGCTCGTCATG
>CAYUMZ010000217.1:0-3687 GCA_964446105.1 uncultured Gammaproteobacteria bacterium
GTCGTGCGGCATTAGCAACGGCTCTTGATATCACTCGAATTATTGCCGATCAATTGGCTCACGATCAAATCGGCACTCATTCCGACTCACACTGGACACAGAATGCCTAGTACTGATCTACTTATTATTGCCGGCGAACCTTCAGGTGATATGCATGCCACAAAATTAGTGCAGGAATTACGTCAATCCCAACCCACATTACAAATAACAGCGATGGGCGGAGAACAATTAGCCGCTGCGGGTGCAAATATTATTGTCGATTGCAAAGAACTCGCTGTTGTGGGTGCTGTCGAAATACTTAAAGTATGGCGACAAATTCGCAACGCATTTCAGAAAATAAAAAGCCACATTCTTGAAGATAAACCAAAAACCGTTATTTTAGTGGATTATCCTGGATTTAATATACGAATGGCAAAATTCGCTAAACAACATGATTGTCGGGTTATTTATTATATTAGCCCCCAAGTTTGGGCTTGGAATCAACGCCGAGTGCATAAATTAAAAAAATGGGTTGATGTCATGGCTGTCATTTTTCCCTTTGAGGTGACATTTTTCAAACAATTTAATATAGCGGCTAAATTTGTAGGGCATCCATTAGCAGAAAAACCCCTATGCCCTTTTTCAACCGAAGAAGCCAAACAGACATTAAATTTATCACTGAATAATCCTGTTATTGCTCTCATTCCTGGAAGCCGAAACTCAGAAGTTCTCACTTTGATACCAGCCCTTCTTGATGCGGCAAAACAGCTTCATTCTACACATCCCTCATTACAGTTTGTTTTACCAAAAGCCAATAGCATCGATTCAAATTGGCTTAATGAACAACTGGCAACCTGTCCTGTGCCCATCAAAGTGACCACTGAAGATCGATATACTACAATGCAAGCTGCCGATATTGCGATCGCTGCAAGCGGAACAGTCACGTTAGAATTAGCACTTCTCGAAAAACCCATGATTATTATTTATAAAACCAACCCCATCACTTTTTGGCTCGGGAAAAAAGTCATCAAACTCAAGTTTTTAGGTTTACCCAATATTATCGCGGAAAAATCAATTGTCCCTGAATTATTGCAATCAGAAATGACTGCTGAAAATATCGCTAAACACACCCAAGAGCTTTTATCTAATTCGGCGCTTTATACTGCTCAAAAAAATGCATTATCTCAAATTCATTATCACTTAAAAGATGAGGAGAGCAAAACATCGCTGAGTAATCTTATTATTAAAACAATAAACACTCACAAGGAAGGGGGCGAGTCTAAACTTAATGATAATTAGCTAATTAATAAGTTTAGACCTGACCCCTTCCTCATGCTAAGATTCCTCCTCTTTGACACACAACGGCTGAGATCATGGACATTATCAATAAAATTGCTGGATATCTTAATGTTAACGCTAAGCAAGTAGCTGCAGCAATTGCACTGCTGGACGACGGCGCGACCGTACCCTTTATCTCTCGATACCGCAAAGAAGTCACCGGTGGCTTGGATGACACTCAATTACGAAATTTAGAGCAAAAGCTTCACTACTTACGGGAGCTCGAAGATCGTCGGCAAACCATATTGAACAGCATCACCGAGCAAGAAAAAATGACGCCCGCGCTTCAAGCTGCCATCATGGCCGCAGAGGATAAAACAACGTTAGAAGATTTATACTTACCCTACAAACCCAAACGTCGTACCAAAGCACAAATAGCACATGAAGCTGGTCTGACTCCACTCGCTGAGCAGTTGCTCACAGATCCTAATTGTGATCCCATCGTTGTTGCAGAAAAATTCCTAAACTCAGACCAAATTAATGATCCTGCCGCCGCCCTTGAAGGTGCGCGTCAAATATTGATGGAAAAATTCTCGGAGCACGCTGATTTAGTAGGGGCCTTACGAGAATACGTCTGGAAATACAGTGTACTAGAAAGTACTGTGGCTAAAGGCAAAGAAGAAGAAGGAAAAAAATTCACTGATTATTTTGAATACAAAGAGCCGCTGAATAAAATTCCGTCGCATCGTGCCTTAGCGTTATTTCGTGGTCGCGCTGAAAATATTTTACGTTTGTCGCTCACCTTAAACGATGATCAAAATGCAGACTGTATTTCACAGATCGCTTCAACATTTGAAATTAAAATGCAAAATCGTGCGGCGGATAAATGGTTATATGAAACAGTAGAAAAAACATGGCGAATAAAATTACAATTACATTTAGAACTGGATTTAATGACACGTTTACGTCAAACCGCTGAAGAAGAAGCCATTCGAGTTTTTGCTGATAATTTAAAGCATTTATTGATGGCAGCACCAGCAGGAAATCGTATTACGATGGGTCTCGATCCTGGTCTTCGTACCGGTGTAAAAGTGGTTGTCATCGATGGCACAGGAAAATTACTGAATTATACAACCATTTTCCCTCATGCCCCTCGTGATGACTGGAATGGTTCTTTGGTCACTCTCGCTAAATTAGCTCAAGAATATCAGGTTGATCTCGTGAGTATCGGTAATGGTACTGGGTCACGTGAGACGGATAAACTCGTTACTGAGCTTATGCAGAAATTACCCAAATTAACTCTCAACAAAATTATGGTCTCTGAAGCAGGTGCTTCTGTTTACTCGGCTTCCGAACTTGCAGCAAAAGAATTTCCAGATTTGGACGTAACCTACCGCGGCGCTGTCTCTATCGCACGTCGTCTACAAGATCCACTGGCTGAGCTTATTAAAATTGATCCTAAAGCCATCGGTGTAGGTCAATATCAACATGATGTCAATCAAACCAAATTAAGCGTGAGTCTACAAACCGTCCTTGAAGATTGTGTGAATGCCGTGGGTGTTGATTTGAATACGGCTTCAGTACCGCTGCTCTCTTCTGTCGCTGGCCTCAATGAAGCGGTCGCAAAAAAAATAATCGAATACCGCGACAAAAATGGCCGATTCATCAATAGAATGAGCATTAAAAAAGTACCAGGCCTGGGTGATAAACGCTTCCAACAAGCGGCCGGATTTTTACGTATTACCCATGGCGATAATCCCCTCGATGCATCGGCAGTACATCCAGAAGCCTATCCCATCGTCGAACGTATTTTAGCCGATCAAAAGAAAAATATGCGTGAAATTATGGGTAATACGATGTTGCTCAAAAGCTTAAAACCTAGCGATTATACCGATGAAACTTTTGGTATACCGACAATCACTGACATCATCCGTGAATTAGATAAACCCGGTCGAGATCCCCGTCCTGAATTCAAAACAGCAACGTTTAAAGAAGGCGTTGTGAGTATCAATGACCTTAAGCCTGGCATGGTGTTGGAAGGCGTTGTCACCAATGTGGCCAATTTTGGCGCCTTTGTTGATATCGGTGTTCACCAAGATGGCTTGATTCATATTTCCCAACTTGCGAATCAGTTTGTTAAAGATCCAAAGGAGGTCATAAAAGTCGGTGAAATTATTACGGTAAAAGTCTTAGAAGTTGATATCCCTCGAAATCGAATTAGTCTGACTCGACGCCTCGAAGAAAAATCCGAACAAGCATCCGTTCCAAAACAAACACAGCAGCGCAGCTCAAAACCAACGCCACCGCCTCCAGCAAACGCAATGGCATCTGCATTATTGGCGGCACTCAAGAAATAAGGGGAAGGGGTCAAGTCTTGACAAATAGAGGGAGCGTTTTGACCCTCCCTCTATTTGTCAAGACTTGACCCCT
>CAYUMZ010000218.1:0-3683 GCA_964446105.1 uncultured Gammaproteobacteria bacterium
GGGTAGAAAAATATGCAGGAAATGAATCTGAAGAGGGTCAAGGCACCTAAAGCTGAGCTACCACCAATACCTGATAAGTTTTTCTTTTCGATTGGTGAGGTCAGTCAATTATGTGATCTAAAACCACATGTGTTGCGATATTGGGAACAAGAATTTCCTCAGCTAGCGCCATCTAAACGTCGAGGGAATAGACGCTATTACCAGCGTGATGATGTACTCACCATTCGAGAGATTAGATCATTACTGTATGAGCAAGGTTATACTATTGAAGGAGCACGGGCGCGATTGTCATCGAAGGAAAATAAAACAAAAAAAATTGATCAACGATCAAAAGATTTGTTAAGTAAAGTCGTGTCAGATTTAGAAAATGTTTTAGCTGATTTGGAATAATCCTAGATTCCA
The DNA here is from genome assembly GCA_964446105.1 of uncultured Gammaproteobacteria bacterium. Lineage (GTDB taxonomy): Bacteria > Pseudomonadota > Gammaproteobacteria > JAIEPX01 > JAIEPX01 > JAIEPX01. Next base: position 403 of record CAYUMZ010000218.1, read on the forward strand.
ATTGCAGTAACTAGGATAATGTCGGGGCGTAGCGCAGCCTGGTAGCGCACTTGCATGGGGTGCAAGGGGTCGCAGGTTCAAATCCTGCCGTCCCGACCATATATTGCTTGATTTTACTATTCATGAGAATATCCCTCCGCTTACTTTTTACTTTTATTGTACCGCAGAGAGTATTATGGATAGTAAATTATTAGAGATACTAGCTTGCCCCATTTGTAAAGGTAAGCTATTGTATAAAAAAAATGATCAAGAATTAATTTGTCATCTTGATCGATTAGCTTTTCCGATACGGGACGGAATCCCCATTATGTTAGAGCGTGAAGCTCGACGTGTTCAAGAACATGAGGTAGAAAAATGACTTTTCGAATTATTATACCGGTTCGCTATGCATCAGACCGAATGCCAGGAAAACCACTTTTGGATATAGGCGGTAAAACAATATTGGAACGTGTTTACTTGCAATGTTTACAAAGTGGTGCAGAAAGTGTCGTGATTGCAACAGAAGATGAACGAATAAAAGAAGCCGCTGCAAAATTTAATGCTCCAGTCTGTATGACATCAAAAAGTCATCAATCAGGCACTGAACGGTTGGCTGAAGCCGCAACCGTTTTAGGCTATGAAGAAGATGAGGTCGTTGTTAATGTGCAAGGGGCCGAACCTTTAATCCCCCCGGTCGTCATTCATCAAGTCGCCAATAATTTACGTGAACATGAAAATGTGCGCGTTGCAACGTTGTGCGAAAAAATTACTGCAGTCAAAGACTTATTTAGTTCAGATAATGTAAAAGTTGTCATGAATAAACGAGGTTACGCGTTGTATTTTTCACGTGCGCCTATTGCGTGGGAGCGTGATAATTTTCCGCCTAAACCCGATACTGAACTCAAAGGCTCACATTATCGCCATGTTGGAATTTATGCATATCGAGTGGGTTTTTTACAAGAATATTTATCATGGGATGCCTGCCCATTAGAAAAAATGGAATCTTTAGAGCAACTACGGGTTTTGTGGTATGGGGGTCGTATTCACGTTGATCTTGCTAAAGAACATGTTCCGAATGGAGTCGATACCGAAGAAGATCTTGAAGCCATAAGAAAATTGGTTGGGCAGGGTAAGTAGTAAAAGTAGGGGTCAGTCCTAACATTGAAACATTGTTACAAAAGAAAAAGGTCGAGCCAATCTAACTTTAAAACAATGTTTCAATGTTAGGCCTGACCCCTTCCTTCCTCTTCCTCTAGTCCGCCTTTTCTTTATCTTTTGATTCAACTGACTGATCTATCTTATTGGATTCATTAGATTTTTCTTCAGTTGCCGCTCGAATGATTAATGGTTTTTGTTGTTCTGCTTTTTCAGCTGTAGCTCCAATACTATCAGAAGCACTAACTGTTTGAGATGTTGAAGTCCGAGGTGCTGAAGTGCTTGTTGGTTGAATAGATGATGGCTGTACTGATGCGGGAGCAGAAGATGTTTGGACAGTAGTGTCTGGTTTTGGCGCTGCCGCTACTCCTGATGAAGGTACTTCAGATGGTGTGCTTGTACTGGAGGGTTTACTAGTGCCTGTAGTTGTGTATGAAGTCCTTTCAACCGGTTGAGTTGGAGATTTTGCTGTTGAAGAAACGCCTGTTGATGTCATTGAAATTGTGGTTGGGCTTGAAGGTAATTCTTTCTGAGTTTGCCCAGTCATTGAAGAGCTGCTTGGAGTAGACTTTACTGTCAGAGGTTCACTTGGGGGAGCAATATTAGCAGTTGGCTCGATTTTGGTCACGGGAGTCGATGCTAAAGGCGTTGTTGAGGGTGCTGCTGTGACAGGTTTGCTGGCAGGAGCTTGGGTTGTTTCACTCTGAGGATACTCAGAAATAGTTCGATGAGTCGGTTCGGACGATTGCGTCGTGAATGAAAAACTCGGTTGAATTTTACTTTCGTCTGATTTTTTTACATCGACAGTACTATCTTGAGATTTTGTAGGTGCAGAACTTATAGGAGCACTGGCTTTAATTTTAATAGGAGCTTCTTCTAGTCGCGGTTCGAGGACTGTAGGTTTGGGTGGTACAGGGCTAACGGCTGTTCCTAGAGGTGGAGTATTATAGTTTTGATTTTCAAAATGTTCTGTATATTGCGGTGGTTTTTCGCGCTGTGAAGATTTTGAAGAGGGATTTTTACTCGTACTCGGTCGTGTTCGTGGACCTGATGAACGTTGACGTGGTTCACCACGGCGCTGAGATGAACGATCAGCTGTTTTACTTTCACCATATCGGCCCCCGGGTCTTCCTCGAGATTCACCAGAACTTTCTTGAGAAGTTTGAGATTCTAAGCTTTCGTCGTTGCGAGATGGTCGACGAGGGCGTTGTTTTCCAGAAGGTGGACGTGAAGAGTAGGATGGTTTGTTTTGTGTTGTTTGTGATCCGGATCCACCGCCGATAATTGCTGTTTCACTTGATTCTTCATCTTGTTGACCAAACATGCTACTCCATAATCGTTTCATCAAACCACTACTTTGCGGTGCTTTTTCGGGACGAGTCGGAATCAGTTGTTGTACAGCAGGTTTGTCAGGTGTTGCACGATCTGCGGCGCTTGGAAGGTTGACATCAATTTGTGCCACTTGGAGTCGGTCAGAACTTGAAATTCCGCTTTCGTCTACATCAGACACGCGAATTCGTTTTTTGATAAAGTTGGAGGATTGTAAGTTTGGATTGGGTATCACGGATACTTTTACATCATGATTTTTTTCAATACTCGCTAACAAATGTCGTTTTTCATTCAATAAATAGGTCGCAGCTTCAGCGGAAGCTTGAATAATAATCTCTGATGTTTGCGGTTTGAGCGCTTCTTCTTCAATAATTCGGGCAAGAGTAAGCGCAACTGAATCGACGCTACGAATCGATCCATGGCCGCTGCATGTTGGGCAAACATGTTGATGTGAATCTCTCAGCGAAGGTCTTAATCGTTGACGAGACATTTCCAGTAAACCGAATCGGGAAATACGTTGCAATTGGATGCGAGCACGATCGTTTTTGAGCGCTCGACTGAGGTGTTTTTCGACTTCAACTTGATTGCTCGGGTCTATCATGTCAATAAAATCGATGACGATCAGACCACCAATATCGCGCAATCGTAATTGACGAGCGATTTCCTTTGCAGCTTCGAGATTCGTATTAAATGCCGTGGATTCGATATTTCGACCTTTGGTTGCTCGGGCTGAGTTAACATCAATGGAGACCAGAGCTTCAGTATAATCGATGACAATTGAAGCGCCTGAAGGTAGGTCGATAGTGCGTTTATAGGCG
>CAYUMZ010000219.1:0-1840 GCA_964446105.1 uncultured Gammaproteobacteria bacterium
CGAGGAGGATCCGAGCGAGCCATTCCCGGAAAGACAGTCGGATTCTCACGCCGACTTTGGATATCTCTATCATATGTTTATATATAGACATTTGAATATATATAGACTATACTTGCCTTGTGTGAAACCCAACCTTACCAGAGCTCATCATGCAACTAACATCAAAACCCATGAAACCTGTTTCCGATGCTGTGGCATGGAAATCATTGCAAGCCCTTGTGCAACGCTTTCAATTCAGCGAAGCCGAGGCTACAGCCCTAATGGGAGAAATGCCTCGATCAACCTATCAAAAAGGGGTACACCAACACGACGGCAAACTCAACAGAGATCATAAAGAACGCATTTCCTACCTATTAGGCATCTACAAAAGTTTACGCATTTTATTTACAGATAGCGCTCAAGCATTAACGTGGATCGATAGAAAAAATGAACTCCCTCCATTTAATGGCATGACACCAAAACAATTTATGTTGCAAGGCAGCATCGTTCGATTGGCAGAAGTTCGTCGATTTCTCGATTTTTGGAGGGGATATTAATTGAAGACTCATCAGCACATATCATTACGATCAAAATTTCATCGATTAATTCCTTCTCGCTTTCCACCGATCAATTTATACGATTGGGCAGAATCAGCCGATGAATTAGAAGAATTAGCCGCGTTAGAAGGATTAACTAACGATCGATTAATAACCGAATATGGTGACATACACCTTGTTGCTAAAGATGATTGGGTCAGCGGTCCTGGAGCAACCATACTCATGGCACCATTTACTCATCCTGGTGAATCTCGATTTTCAGATGGCGCGTTTGGAGTCTACTACGCCGCTGATTCCCTTCAAACAGCAATAGCAGAAACAAAATTTCATCGTGAACGTTTTTTAAGCGCTTCAAATGAAGCGCCGTGCATGCTGCAAATGCGAGAATATACAACAAAAGTTCAGCAACGACTTGTTGATATTACTCAGAGTAGATTTAAAAAATATTTACACCCTGACCCTAGTCAGTATTCAATCAGCCAACCTTTTGGTCGCGAATTGATGGAACAACGTGAATGGGGATTGCTATATCCTAGCGTTCGCAAAAAACAATCCAAATGCATCGCAATATTCCGACCTCCAGCATTAACAATCCCGATACAAGGATGTCATTTAGATTACATTTGGGATGGGAACGCAATATCTGAAGTTAGATCATCAAAAGAAATTCAATGAGCCCTATATTAGCCATCAAAAAAAGTGGAGTTACTCCTTAGAAACTAAAATCCTTCACCCATCCACTCGATGAAAAAACCTAGCGAATTAATCATGACACAAACCTTACTGCCTTACCGCTACCTTCCTGGCGAAAATCCACGGGCTTACGCCTGTGGTATCTTCTGTTTCAAGCTTCGCTTGCTCAACAGCATAGGATGTTGAGATTACTCCATTCCTTAGCTTACGCTCAGGATTTTAAGTAAGGTTTTTATAAAGGATTACTTTGTTACCATTTAATTAATTTACCAGAAATGGTGACCAGTCACGATCGCGGACTGTTTATCAAATTAGGCGAATGGGGGCGTTTGAAGAAGCGGCTGAGTAAGAGAGGCCATCAGGTAGCTTCGGTAAAGCCCTCCCCACCTAGTAGTCAACTAGTATGATTAAAAAAAACGGGAGAATGCTGGCGGGGTAAAATGCCACCTAAAATAGAGTATTTTAATATTAGCATTTAAAGGTCAAAATTTATGACATAAATTATTGCGCTTGATCTTTAAAAACAGAGGATAGTCATTTTTTTAAAAAAATGGTGAGAATTGGTTTACAGACTAACAGACATAGTGTTAGACTGGATAAAAGTTGACAGT
>CAYUMZ010000219.1:1850-3650 GCA_964446105.1 uncultured Gammaproteobacteria bacterium
CCTTGCTGAGTTTGACCCATCTTACTCGTTTAACAGTTCTCAAACTAAATTCAATAAGGAAATGAATATGACTCTTGAGAAACGATTTGCGGAGATAAAGGACGGCAACTGGCGGGTACTTGAGTATCCGCTACAGTTGCAACTAAAAAAATTCCAATGCCTCCCTTTGTATAACAATGACACTGGTATCTTTAATATTATTTCATTGAATAATAAAGCCTGCATATACTCAAGAAATCTGGTGGAGAGACTTTCTTATAGTTACCAAACTAGCGCAGTCCTTAATATGACTGAGATGCTTGATTCTCCTGATATTAAACAATTACGCAATATACACACCGAGATAGCACAAAAGAACATAACAGATGTTAGAACAAAAGACATCAAAGATCTTGTTACTCTTCTCAAAGTGGCTCATGAAATGAATGAAAAACAGAGAAAATTTCTCGAAGTCTGGGTTGAGTATTATGATTTTCATAAAAAAATTAAGTCAGAGGCATTTTGGGGGACGCTTTGCATTCGTTCTGATCCTACCATTCTTGATGATATACGTGCACTCCAAAACAAAGCAAAGTCTCTGCCAATTCATGCACACTATCCGATGAAATCCCTATTGGATTACCTCAACGTAATGATTGAGGCACATAAATTTTACACTGATAATTTAAAAGAACTTAATCCTTATCAACCAAAATCAACTTTAGGGTTTAGGAAGAATTCACAATCACCTGCCAAGCATAATGTAAAGGTTGTCGAATTCATTCAGGATTACAAAGAACATTTAGAACGTAGTCTTCTTTTGATTAATGGTGAAATAATCTCCGTTATTGGTGACTTGTTATTCAAACTGAGTGAGACAACGGTTAAGTATGGCATTACAAAGCATGATCACACAATTGTAGAGGTTGATCACCTCTATGATCTCTCTCAAGAAATACAACAAAAGCTCGGAATAAAAGTGGTAAGGCCTCTTGAGCAAAGAGCCTCACAGAGGCTAAAGCTAGAAAATTTGATTACGATTAGAGAGATTGTATCTCAATTCGGCACAGATCAGCAAAACGTAAGTTTAACAGCACTCTCCCATTTCGTATGAGCCAAAATGGCTCTGTACCATTATTAGTTAATCCGATTGATATCGACTCGGAAACAACAGGAAATGCGCCAAAATCATTCGATAACAATCAAGGAATTTCATTTCCACACCAAACTCAAAGTGGTAAGGAAATCGAGCTACAGCAGATAGCCGCTCTGGAACCTAATATAGGGCCAGTTATTGTTCAACAACCTCAAAGGAACTTAGACATGCGTAATCGAAATGAATTGCCTCAGAATATTAATCCTACTATAATTCTCTCTTCAAGAGATTTAAAAAATCACTATATTAATCTAAAAACGCATTTAAACACGCGGAAAGATCACTATCAAAATTTATTTTCAACGTTCGTAGATGCGATAATATTTTATCTGGGTAAAAATACATCGACGATAATAAATACTAAACATCCTAAACATGGCGATCGTGTGTTGTGCCTAATACAAGGGTATAATGCTGTCTGTAATGGACTTCTCGAAAATAACATAATACCATTATTATCTCATCTTAATACCGCCACCACCGCTTATATATCTAAACCTACTAAAGCTAATTCCGCTCGTTTTCGTTTATTTCAAAATGAAAGTAATTTTGAAGCCACTTATAACTTTATAATTAAGGAAGCAAGCCTTGAATCATCAACAGTTATAACTGCTAAAGATAAAGCATTAGTTGATCTACGTCGCGAATATGATGAGTATAAATCA
>CAYUMZ010000220.1:0-3648 GCA_964446105.1 uncultured Gammaproteobacteria bacterium
TCGCTCTACAACCAGCAATATCAGCTTTACTTTGAAAATGCTCCCACTATTTTGCAACCCTTGTCAAAACAACTACAAGCGACTGGCGACATGCTTCGCAGATTAAAGGAAAAATGTGAAGCAAAAATCATTAACACTCAAGCTCAAAATACTGAGGAACTTACCCAATTAAAGAATGAAGTCACTCAATTAAACAATGCCATCATCAAAACGTATGAGCTTATGCCAGCCTATTATCACGATGGCCGTATTAATTTCCCTGAAAATTATTCACAGCGCGTTCAAGAGTATAGCGCGACTGCGAATCAACTCGCCAACAACCCCCACTTTATGGAGCTGGCGCCTTCGGGTTACTTTTTATTCACTATGTTAGCGCTCTGTGCCATTGCTTTAGCGACATTAACAGCTGTCCTCGCGTTTCCACCCGCTGCGCTCTTTCTCAGCCAAGTTGCGTTACATGGCGCTCTCAGCGTTGGAGCTATTGAAGGTGTGCTTGCAAGCACAGGTGTTGCAGCGGCTGGAATCGGAGCAGGCTTTTTTGCTGCGGGCACGAAAATTTCTGCTGAAGAAAAAATGCGTTCATTAGAATCGATCACTTTTGAATCCACTATAAAGATGAACTCACCTATTATGTGATCAAGTAATTACAGAAAACGTCTGGAGCTACTATATAATATACTATCAATACTTAGAAATTATTTATGAGGTACTGCTGATGGTGCTTGTACCATCTCAATTCTTGGATTTTTGTTTTGGATTGATTCAGCAACTTTAGTAGTATCATCTCGTGTTATTTCGATTCGGTTTGCTTTTACAGCAGCAGAAGCGGTGAAGTCAGAAAGCACTTTATTGGCGCGATTTTCAGCGGCTTCAGTGTCTCGACAATCAACAGTAACATGTAGAGTTTTAGGATCTTTTTTGTCCTGTTTCACATCGATCAAGAAATCATTATGGTCGTCTGAGAGCAATGTACGGTTTTTATCAATACTGATTGATTGAACGTCGGCCTTTTGCTCATGTGCAAATTGAGTGGCAGCAGAAGCCGCATTAATAGTGTTGCTCGATTCTACCGTTAATTCAACCTTTTTATCAAATTCATAGGCTGCACGTGTTAAGATGTCTGCAGTTGCGTCATGCTGTTCATTTTCTCTTGGTGAAAATGATTCGATTTGCCCAATCGATTTTTGTCTTTGTAAGGCACGTTCAAAATCTTTTGGCAGATGTCTACTCATTCTTTGTTCTGCTTTTTTCAGTTGTAGGGGTACTGCTTTTTCTTCGAGTAAGGGTTCAGCTTTTTCAGCCTGTTGCCGAGCAGCTGTTGGTGCTGTTTTCTGATTAGTGGCCAGTTGATTAAGAGTATCGTTAAATTCAGCAGGATTGTTAGGATCAACCGTTAAGTTTCCCCCTCTCTTCATATCAGCGAGTTCATCTCGAAATTGCTTCACGGTTGCAGACGTTAAAAATTGCCCAGCGTTGGGTCGTAATTCAACGTGAATTTCATTAGCAAGTTTCACGCTTGTTCGATCATCTGGATTTGGAGGCAAATAATTAGCGCGTGCAATAATTACACCTTTACCGTCAGCAGTAACGAGTGACTGTTGTAATGATTGTAGTTCATTTGTTCGATTGTCTTGAGTGATTGTCTTAGCAGCATCGGCATTATAAAATAACACGGGCGCTCCATATTTGTTTAAATCTTCTCGCAAATTACTGATATTGACCCGATAGACTTCTTGTTTAGCATAGAGTAAGTTTCTACTGAGGGCAGAGGCTAATAAATTGTTATCATCGTGGCTGACTCTTATTTCCATGGGTTCGTGCAGTTGTGAAGCTACACTAGAAATCCGACCGGCTACTTCTTTCATTGTGGCAGTGGCATTAGCATCAGAATAATTTACCACGATGATAATTTTTTCATCTGACCCTACCCTCTTTGTGTTTGCGAATATTTCGGCGCCAGAGTCAAGTTTTCTCCCTGATGCATCTAATGATAAATTATTTTCTTTTAATATTTCGCTTTGAGCCATCACATAAGCACCTGAAAATTTTGTGCCATCTTTAACTGACGCTTTTTGTTCATCCGTCAGTTTTACATTAGTGAGTGAAATTTCCAGTGTGCGAATATTTGATTTTTCAAATTGAGGTTGTTGCTCATTAGTTTGATGTTGTTGATCTGCTTGAAAAGATTTCACACTTTTTTTGGCGGAAAATAACGATGATTTCGCGGCATCTTTTACTTTATCTACTTGCGTTAGTGCAGCAGTCTTAACCTTGGGTGCATTGCTTTGCAGCACTTGATTTTTCGCTGAGTCAAAAACCAATTCAACGCCCTGTCCTGTTTTTGCAGAGCACGTGACAAAGTTTATTTTCATTTCCTCAGCAAACTGACTGGCCTGTTCAAGAGGAAAGCTTTCGTTGTTTCTTTTGTCAGTCATCGTGCCAACTAAAGTGATGTTGGTCATAGCAGGTCGATTGAAAGTGATGCTTTGATGAATACCCTGAGCGCGTTTAAAGCTATCTTCATCAGTGGAATCAAAACAAATAATGACAGCCTCCGTGGTTTTCTGTATAGCGTTATAGCTGTAATCGGTTCTATGTGCAAACGCGCCTTCAGTATCGTTGACACGTAGTGGGATCCCAGGCGACGGATCGTTCGCTGTGGGACGAGGATTCACAGATTTTGGATTAAGTGAATGTTTTAGATTATCATCGTAGGGTTCGCGATTAATGGCGCGCGTTAATGCTGTTTTACCACTACCTGCGCAACCAACAACGAGAACTTCTATAGTATTGCGTTTCATACACAACTCCTTCTACATTACCTACGTTCAGTATAGCAGAAGTTGAAGATTTTTGTTGTCAAGAAGCAGTAAGTAAAATGTGTGTAGGCTGGAAGATGAGTGTCACACGATGCAATAATACAAGAAGGCGTGATTGTTCTCGTTTTGTCACAATTTTTACGGGTTGTTGTATGTAAAAAATTGATCATAGTCCCAATGAGTTTGAACAATCTTGTGCATCTTCTACCTCGTTAACAGCAGTATGTGAGGTTAATGATGCCACTTTATTTTTTAGCCATTTAATGAGATAAGGGTTCTTAGATCTTTCTGTAGCAAATTCAATTAATTCATGACCGCCATCTTTGATGTCATTTTCTGAACAATAATGTTTAATATATTGTTGAGTATTATACAGTTTTCCCCACTGGATTGAATCGAAAATAGGTACATTTTCAGATGTATGCACTTGATTATGGAAATATTTTTGAGCGATGTAGCAAAAATTGCTCCACGTTGTATTACCCACTAAAGGTTCTAAAACTGTATCACTGCCTTTATACAGGACCTTTGGATCGAGCCCATATTTTTCGACTAAGTAATCAAACATCTCAATTTGGCCATAAGATGCAGCAACAAATAATGCAGGGTATTTATTTTCTTGTTTGACTTGCCTTCGTTGAGATGAAAATACCCCTTTAATGTCAACCCAACCTTTCTCTACGCATAAATCAACGATAGCTTTTTGACCCGATCTGATAGCAGCGTGGCAAATATGCTCTCCTGGAATCGAGGCATCTGGGAGATGATATAATTCACCAGTATCAATATTAAGTCTCGTACAGATAAATTCCATCATTTTATCTTGATT
>CAYUMZ010000221.1:0-3645 GCA_964446105.1 uncultured Gammaproteobacteria bacterium
ATACCTATTTGAGTGAACGCGCATCGGATTTACGCGATTTAGGCCAACGAATTTTATTTCATCTTCAAACACAAGAAAAAAAGACGCTTCACTATCCTGAACGCACTATTTTAATTGGTGAGGAAGTAACACCTTCGATGTTGGCAGAAGTTCCTGAAGATCAATTGGCTGGTGTAGTTTCATTAAAAGGATCGAGTAATTCACATGTGGCCATATTAGCGCGTGCGATGGGAATTCCTGTTGTTATGGGTGTAACAGGTATGCCAATTTCAAAATGTGATCAGTGCCAAATAATCATTGATGGTTATTTTGGTCAAGTTTACGTTAATCCCTCTGTTACGGTGAGTGAAGAATTCGAACGATTAGCGCGTGAAGAAAAACAATTAGATTCGGAACTCGAAGAATTACGAGAGCTACCCGCTGAAACACTCGATGGATATGTCATCTCGTTATTTGTGAATACAGGATTAATGTCGGATGTTGGGCGCTCATTAAGTGTAGGAGCAGAAGGTGTCGGATTACATCGCACAGAAGTTCCGTTTATGGCGCGTGATCGCTTTCCAACGGAAGAAGAACAGCGGGTGATTTATCGTCAATTATTAAAAGCATTTGCACCGCGTGGTGTCGTTATGCGCACTTTAGATGTGGGCGGTGATAAACCATTACCCTATTTTCCTATTGAAGAAAAAAATCCATTTTTAGGTTGGCGCGGAATTCGAATTACTTTAGATCATCCTGATATTTTTCTTGTACAATTTCGTGCAATGTTGAAAGCAAATCAAGGATTTGAAAATTTACAAGTGATGTTACCTATGGTGAGTACTATCGCAGAAGTGGAAGAAGCTCGGCGACTGTTTGTACAAGCGTATGAAGAATTATGTGATGAAGGTGAGCAAGTCACCATGCCTTTATTTGGTGCAATGATCGAAGTGCCTTCAGCTGTTTATTTATCACGAGAAATTGCAAAACGAGTTGATTTTGTTTCTATCGGTAGTAACGATTTAACACAATATATTTTAGCGGTGGATCGAAGTAATGTGCGTGTTTCAGGCCTTTACGATCCGCTTCATCCTGCCGTTTTACATGCAATGAGATATGTAGTGACCAATGTGCATCATGAAGGTAAACGAGTCAGTTTATGTGGTGAGTTAGCGGGTGATCCGGTAGCGGCTCCTATTTTAATGGCAATGGGATTTGACACGTTGAGTTTGAGTGCTGCGCATTTACCAAGAATTAAATGGGTGGTTCGTACATTTACGATGAGCAAAGCGCGTAAATTACTTGATGAAGTTTTAGCGATGGACGATCCCATCGAAATTCGCGGTCATATGGAATTAGCGTTAGAAGATGCAGGACTGGGTGGATTAATTCGTGCGGGTCGATAATTAATTTGTTGAAAAAAAGGGGACAGAGCGTCCCCTTTTTTACTCTATCTAACCTATCCGTTAGGCAATTTCCCATGTTAATGCAAGTGAGAATTCACTAATTAATGTCGATGAGTAAGCATCCGATGTAATTACGATAGGTGCAGTAGCAGGTCTGAGTGTGCCATTCATATGACTTCTCGCAAGGATTTTCATCGTGTAACCGGCATCCCAATGTAAGCAAGGATTCACATAATATTGTGCGCCCAGCCCGACGATATATCGATTATTGTCTGGAATGAGAAACGGACGTTTATCATCAGAAGGAATAGGCGTTTCATCATAGCCAAAACCTGCTTTTAATTTCCATTCTTCCGTAGGCTTGAACGCAAGGCCTACTGCAAAGCTGAAGGAATCTTTCCAATCAAGGGGTAAAACGATAGGCTGAACTTCATTAGCCACATTACCGCTAAATTTAATTACATTTTTATCAACGCTATTCCAATTCGTGTAACGAATATCCGCTAAAAATGTCCAACAAGGTGAGAGAGCTTGTGTAACGCTCAGATTAGCAAATTCTGGATAAATAAATTTTGAGTGAGCACGACCATCAAATTCAAGCCCAGTAATTCCATCAATTGCAGAACTCGGTCCGCTGGTTGTAGTGGAGACTTTGGAGTGATAACCCGCGCCAATTTCAGTACGAGTGGGCGCTCGGTAAAGTAACCCAACGTTCCAGCCATAAGACCATTTGTCGCCGTTTTTGTTGGTCACATAAGTATCGTTTGCAACCACAGTTGGGATCGCTAATTTGCTTGAGAAGTGTGTGTAAATCGCATCGAAACCCGCACCAATTGAAAATCCTCGGAACGGTTCGAATGAGATACCTGGATCAATGTCTACAACTTTTAACGCACCTTCCTGTGCAAAATAACGGGATTTTGATGAACGAGGATATTCGAAAGTTAATCCCCAAGGCATCGCCACATTCAGTCCTAAGCTAAATCGGTACGGTAATGGTAATACCGCATGTAATCCTGCGAGGATATTCCATCCGCCAATGCTGGCTCTATCATTGCCTGCGGTTGGGATAATGCCACGTCCTATTGCGGTAGCATCGATTTGTGCGTTGAGCATTTTTACATCAGGATTGACATAAGCGAAAATTGGAGCGAGTCCAATTTCAGGATGACAAAAAGCAGAATAAATTGCAGGATTGTAATAGCCTGTGCTGGGATCATCATGCAAAGCAGCGCGTCCTGCCCATGCGTATCCAGCGGATGAATAGCTAGTATCTAATTGAATACCGCTCGCTAAGGCATTGGTTGATAAAAATAAAGCGGGTATAGCAGCAAATTGAATTAATCGCTTATGTTTGATTAGCATAAGGTGTACCTCGTCCGTAAGTTATTGAGATGTCCAAAGCGGGCATTATATCAGCAGGGCAAAAGGAGTAAAGAGGGAGGGTGGCCCCCATTCCCTCTTTACCCCTTTACTCGATGACTGGTATAGTCAACTGTCTACAATTTTGGAAAGTAATATGATTCAGTATCCCGACATCAACCCCGTTGCATTACAAATCGGACCCATTAAAGTTTTTTGGTATGGCATTATGTATTTAATTGGGTTCGCAGGTGCATGGCTTTTGGGGCAGTATCGCGCCTTTAAAAAAGAGGGATGGACTCACGAACAAGTGACCGATTTGATGTTCTATATGGTACTCGGTGTTGTCATCGGAGGACGTTTAGGTTACTTCGTATTTTATAATCCCATGTTTTTAATCACTAAGCCGAGTGAAATACTCCAAACATGGCATGGAGGAATGTCTTTTCATGGCGGATTACTGGGGGTGCTCGTAGGAATATTGATATTCATGTTTAAAACTAAAAAATCCTTTTCAGAAATCACGGATTTTGTGGTCCCACTGGTACCAGTAGGTTTGGGCATGGGCAGAATCGGAAATTTTATTAATGGTGAATTATGGGGACGAGTTACCAATGTACAATGGGCCATGGTATTTCCGCACGCTGATAATTTACCGCGACATCCTTCACAACTCTATGAATTTCTTTTGGAAGGTGTTGTTTTATTTATAATCGTCTGGGCATTTTCTGCTCGAAGGCGTCCACCATTAGCTGTGACTGGATTATTTTTATTAGGATATGGAGTATTTCGTTTTCTTATTGAATTTGTTCGTGAACCTGATGTTGAAATTGGAATATTAGCTTTTGGTTGGTTAACAATGGGGCAATTACTCTGTGTTCCCATGATTTTAATTGGG
>CAYUMZ010000222.1:0-3627 GCA_964446105.1 uncultured Gammaproteobacteria bacterium
CCATTACATTGTTACTGGATTTTGTTTAGCGGGATCAACACCCCACTTCGTCATTGCACGTTGCACTGTAGCAGCATCGATTTTACCTTCACGATATAATGCGCTCATGGCCGCTGCAGCGATGGCTTTTGCATCAACTTCAAAGAAATGGCGAAGATTTTGTCGAGTATCACTGCGCCCATATCCATCAGTACCTAACACGGTATATTCAGCGGGTACAAATGCACGAATCTGATCCACAAAACTACGCACATAATCTGTTGCTGCAATCACAGGTCCTGGATAGGCGGCTAATGTTTTAGTGACAAAACTCTCTGTAGGTTTTTTATCAGGCTGCAAACGATTTTCTCTTTCATGCCGCAACGCTTCTCGGGCTAACTCTGTAAAACTTGTCACACTCCAAACATTCGCATCGATATTTTCTTCACTCAGTAATTCTGATGCTTTTTCTGCTTCTCGTAAAATTGCGCCACACGACAATAAATTGACTTGATGTGGTTTTTTTCCGCTCGCTGCGTGTAACAAATAAATTCCTTTTATAATCCCTTCTTCCACACCCGATGGCATTGCAGGATGAGCATAATTTTCATTCATAACAGTAATATAATAAAAAACATCTTCTTGCTCAGTCACCATTCGTCGCATTCCATCTCGAATAATCACCGCTAATTCATATGAATAGGTCGGATCATAACTCACACAATTTGGAATTAAAGCTGACATCACATGACTATGGCCATCTGTATGTTGCAGACCTTCTCCTGCCAAGGTTGTGCGACCTGCTGTTGCACCCAATAAAAACCCTCGAGCTCGCATATCACCCGCAGCCCACGCCAAATCCATCACACGCTGAAATCCAAACATCGAATAATAAATATAAAAAGGTATCATCGGCACACTATTCGTACTATAAGACGTTGCAGCCGCGATCCAAGATGCGAATCCACCGGCTTCGCAAATACCTTCTTGCATATACTGACCATCTTTTCTTTCTCGATACGACATCACTTGATCTTTATCTACCGGTTCATACAATTGCCCACTCGGCGAATAAATTCCTATTTGACGAAATAATCCTTCCATACCGAAGGTACGAGATTCATCAGGCACAATGGGTACAATATGTTGTTTTACTGCGGGCTCCTTGAGTAACACACCCAAAATACGAACAAAAGCCATGGTCGTTGAAATATGACGATCTCCAGAAGCTTCTAATAGCGCTGAAAATTTTTCGAGCGCAGGCACTTCTAATTTGGGACATTCTTCTGAACGCGCCGGCAAAAATCCACCGAGTTCTTTTCGACGTTGATGCAAATATTGCATTTCTGGTGCTTCGTTGCTCGGTTTAAGATACGTTAAATTAGCTACATCTTCTTCTGTGATAGGAATATTAAATCGCTGTGTAAATGTAATTAAATCTTCTGTAGACATCTTTTTTTGTTGATGAGTAATATTTAATCCTTCACCAGCCGTGCCCATTCCATAACCTTTCACAGTTTGTGCAAGTACAACAACAGGCCCTTCTTGATAAGCCATAGCAGCATGATAAGCCGCATAGACTTTTTGTAAATCATGCCCACCGCGATTTAATTTTAATAATTCTTCATCACTTAAATCAGCCACTAATGCTTTTAATTCCGGCGTATTAAAAAAGTGTTCGCGAAAATACGCGCCATCATTGATAACATAATTTTGCATTTCTCCATCGACACAATTGATCATGCGTTGTTCTAAAATGCCTTGCGTGTCTTTTGCAAAAACCTTATCCCATTGACCGCCCCATAATACTTTAATGACATGCCAACCAGCACCTTTAAAAATACCTTCTAATTCTTGCACAACTTTGCTGTTGCCTCGAACAGGACCATCAAGACGCTGTAAATTACAATTAATAACGAAAATAAGATTATTCAATTTCTCACGTGCAGCGATGGATAATGCGCCAACAGATTCTGGTTCATCCATTTCACCATCACCACAAAAAACCCACACGTGGCGATTTTTATTATCAGCCAATCCACGATTACCTAAATAATGCAAAAATCGAGCTTGATAAATAGCCTGTAGCGGACCTAGCCCCATAGATACTGTCGGAAATTGCCAAAAATTCGGCATTAACCAGGGATGTGGATAAGAGGAAAGTCCATTACCACCTACTTCTTGTCGAAATTGATCCATTTGTTCAGTAGTGATTCGACCTTCTAAATAAGCGCGCGCGTAAATTCCAGGAGAAGCATGACCTTGAATAAATAATAAATCTCCTAAAAAATCGGCCTGCCGTCCACGGAAAAAATGATTAAATCCGATTTCATATAATGTTGAGGCTGATGCGTACGTAGCAATATGCCCACCCAATTCAGAGGCACGCTTACCCCCTCGAAGCACGATCGCCTTTGCATTCCATCGGATCAACGCCTGCAAACTTTCTGCCAAAACACCATCATCGGGCATTTTTGCTTCATCGGAGACCTTGATTGTATTCACATAAGGTGTATTGATGCTCCCTTGAGCAGAAGATAAATTTACGTGTGACGCTAATAAACTCACTAGGAAACGAGCTCGTTCGGCCCCTTCTTCTCGCATAACAGACGCCAATGCTTCAAGCCAATCTTGCGTTTCTAAGGGGTCATTATCAACCATCATGGGTGAATCAGTCATAGTCTCACTACTCTTCATTCTTTGAAAAGGGGCTATGATACTGATATTTGAAGGAACTTGAAAGAGGAACGGAAGGGGTCAAGTCTCAACTTGCTACATTCTCTATTAATTGAGAATGTAGCAAGTTGAGACTTGACCCCTTACTTTTAGATCAAACTAATAAGCGTCAAGACTGCAATAGCAACAATCCAAACGATTTCAGCTTTGAAAACGATATCCAAGATGCCTTTGTTTTCTTCTACAGTGGCCTTACTAGCGTTTTCAACATCCGCATTTGCAGCAGCCAAACCTAATGTAACTGGCAATTTTTGCTCGAGATCCAAACCGCCCACGAGGTTTTTCATTAACTGATTCAATGCTGCACCAAAATTACCCACAGCACCAAAACTTAATCCGAGTAGACGAACAGGCACCCAAGCCATAGCGCCTTGTACTACTTTTGCAGCTTCCACATAATCAGCAGCATCTGAGCCAGATTTTGCACCTTCATGCGATATTCGATGGACTAAGAAGTAAACGACTGCACCGAATAAACCAAAAAGCATATACCAAAACAAAACACTGAACACATGATGTAATGAGATTAATATCGCTTTAGAACTTACTGCTCGCGGTTGTTCAGCTGCTGAAGTTGGCATTGATTCTTTCAAAAAGGCTTTTAATTCTTCATCCGGTGATTTTCCTTTTTCTGCTTTACCACCACTCAAATAATTCGATATTTGTTTTGAAATATCACGTGCATCAAGACAGAAAAATACAACAGCAATCCCTATAATCAATCCCAATAGTGGATTACCGCCTAATATTGAATCAAGAATCCAAACTAATACTGCAATAGGCAACACAGCTATTGCGAGTCCAATATATCCCTTCATCAGGGATTGACCCAACGTTTTTTGCACTAAAGCGCGATACGGTTTAAACCAATCTAACTCTGTTAATGAAAAACGAATATTGAGAAATCTTTGT
>CAYUMZ010000223.1:0-3596 GCA_964446105.1 uncultured Gammaproteobacteria bacterium
AGAGCACATGATAATTATCAGGAATGGAAAGCAATTCTCTAAAATCTCGCTCAGATTCAGCCACTAATTCTAGGAAAGCCTCACCACGATGGCTAATTTCCATCACCGACGCACCAACCCCATGCCAGTCATAAAGTTCTACTTTAATTTGATCTAAAACTTCTAGAGGCAATGTCGCTGGCCCAGCGCTAAAATTGTATCCACGCATGATGATTCTCCAATAATGTCGAGATGTTGCTGATGGTAAGCCAAAAACATCAATAAATACAGCTACTCAGTGCTCATATACAAAAAAATTATTTCATAGAGCTTGCAAAGTTTAATTCTTGATTTTCAGTTGCATTTAATTTGGTAATATTTTTAATCAATACATTTTCTAACTGGCTAAGAAGATGAATCAAATAACTTCGCCCGTCTTTATCCTCTAAGATGACATCCATCGCATTTTTCAATGCGATACTGTATTTAGTGAGAGAGTTGTTTAATTTAGTACAGCCTAGCTGAAATAAATTAATTTGTATTTGATTCAGTTCTTGATAGTTTTCACCTAAGAGTAGCCTAATTACCAATAGTAACCTATTTGCTCTAGAGACATATTCTGGATGATGTATAGGTATATCACAATGATTAGTCAAAGCAGTGTATAGCCTATTCATCTCAGAGTTTATTCTGATATGTTCTTTACGAATTTCCATCACATTCTCCTCTAATAGTGAAGCAACGATATTCAATCCAAACAATATACCGTACTACTTAGGATCTAGTAATATCTGAAGAGGGTCATCAATTTCCACGCCGGTAACTGTTGTTATGTTAGAGGGTGGCGACACCTGGACATCTGAAGAGGACGGAGAGGCATACATATTGGTTCTAATTTCCTCAATCGTTTTTTGGCGTATTTTTGCAACAGATGATTCCATTTCTGTATATTTCTCTGCTAAAACTTTTATTTTTATTTGTTCATCTTCACTCATACTTGGTGATTTTTCTTTTACCCAGCCAGCATTCTTGGACTCTTTATTTTGGCTGTACTTTAAAAATGACCAAACTAAATAATTGTCTGAAGATAAAAACTTTTCTCCTAAAAGAAATGTCGGTTTAACCCATTTCAAGACAACTAAATCATGAGACCCTCGAACATTAACATTGCTTTCATTAGAATCTATTAGTAATTCTGATTGAACTAATTCTTGAGCTTCTAAATCGATTGATTGAACTAACAACTCTTGTTCACAGTCCAGTCCTATTTCACCTATAGAAAAATTGGGGTTATCGCTATCAAAAACCGTGGTTATTTCTGTTTTAGTCTCTTTGTCCATTTTTGCATGAATATTAAAACAAGCATTAACAGATCTGACTGCACAGATGCAATTCGGACAGCAGAGCTTGGCAATTCCAATATAGTGCTTATCAAGAAAAAATTTATCTGGTGACAAAATATGATAGTTACTGAGAAGAAAGCTCAGCATTCTTAGCTCTGCATGTTCATTTTCATCACCTATAGCTAAGATACAAAAATCTTTAATTACTATTTCACGGTTGATGATAATATTTTTAAATTTTAAATAATCTCTAAAATGCCCCCATAGCCGCATATATGCTTGTCGTAAGTCAGTGAGCTTTTTCTGAAGCATGGTAAGAAGTTTTATTGAAGCACTGTCACGATTATTAAAAGTATTCAATTCTGTTTGATCAAGGAATTGCGACAAAATCTCATCAGACAAAATTCTTATTGCGCCATCAATATTTTTTGAGAAGAATATAAGCATTTTTCTTAAAGCATAATCACTCAATACTGGCATTGTTTTAAGGTCTCCACGAAAATCTGCGGCCATCTTGTTATTGAAAATTTTAATTAATATTTCAATATCGCCGGGAGAAATATGATTCAATTCTGAATTAGTGAATTCACCAGACATAAAATGAACAAATATATCGATCAAATATTTTGTTTTCATATTATTCGGGAAATTTTGTTTTGTTAAGTGAATAGCGTTTGTAGAAACATATAATACTGAATTAGTATCCAGGTATACAGCAGCACAGATCATGCCCCCTTCCAATAAACGCGCTAAACTATCTAAACGCCGGGTCAGTTTGGATGATGATGGTTTTTGCCTTAGTGTATTAGGTTGTTCATCTGCCGATGAGAAGAAATTTGCTCCTTTGGCCTTTTTTAACAATGACTCGCCAGGAAGATCTTCGTCTTGACTCGGTTTTTTCATAAGTTAATCTCTCAATACTTTATTTGATTAAATCAATCTATTAAGATATTTATGTAAAAAAACTTAAATAATTAATATTTACTTAAACAATAATACAAGATTTCTTGGAGAAAGTATAGCTAATACCTTTACCTTATGAAATGAGTTAGAGTAATAAAATTTAGCTCAACATAATACAGCCAAGGCTCATTGGAATTGAGTAAAAACGAGGAAATTACTGCAAAGACTCACCTTCAACCGGTGTTTCGTCATCGACTTCATCGACTCGACGCATCGCAACTAATTGCTCGCCTTCACTTAACGTAATCAATCTCACACCTTGCGTATTTCGACCAACGAGCGAAATTTCTTCGACGCGCGTACGCACCATAGTGCCTTGGTCAGTAATCATAAGAATTTCGTGTTGAGCATTCACCGCTTCAGCGCCTACCACTTCACCGTTGCGTTCATTCACAATAATACCGATCACACCCTGACCACCGCGTCCAATTCGACGGAATTCACTCATTTCGGTTCGCTTACCGTAGCCATTTGCTGTTGCTAAAAGAATAGCTTCATCATCTTTCGCCGCTAATAAAGAAATCAAGCGCTGACCTTCTTTGAGACGAATGCCGCGTACACCCGCAGCAGTCCGACCCATCGGGCGCACTAAAGATTCTTCAAATCGAATGACTTTACCGGTGTTTGCTACCAACATAATGTCTTGCTTGCCATCGGTGATAATAACGCCGACTAAATCATCGCCTTCACGAATATCGAGTGCAATCAATCCGCTATTTCGAGGACGTGAAAATTGTGAAAGCGATACTTTCTTCACGGTACCTTTTGCGGTCGCCATGAAGACATAATGCCCTTCATCGAATTCACGAATAGGCATGATGGCACTGATACACTCGCCCTCACCGAGAGGAAGTAAATTAACCAGCGGCCGACCTTTAGCTGCGCGCCCCGCTTGAGGAATTCTATACGCTTTCAACCAAAATAATTTTCCTTTATTGGAGAAACATAAAAGCGTGTCGTGGGAATTCGCCACCAATAAATGCTCAATATAATCCTCTTCTTTCATTGACGTGGATGATTTACCTTTACCACCGCGATGTTGCGCCTGATACAATTCAAGCGGTTGAGTTTTGGCATAGCCTTCGCTCGAAATAGTCACCACCAAAGCTTCATCCGGAATCAAATCTTCCATGGATAATTCTTCTTCATTATCAATGATTTCTGTGCGACGCTCATCGCCAAATTGAGATTTGATTGCGAGCAATTCATTTCGAATCACTTGCATCAGCCGATCGGCATCTGACAGAATTTCAAGTAAATCTTTTATAAGCGCCAACAACTCTTTGTATTCATTTAAAATTTTATCTTTTT
>CAYUMZ010000224.1:0-3566 GCA_964446105.1 uncultured Gammaproteobacteria bacterium
CTCCACTGCCCTGATGAACAATATACATAGTCCGCTCATCTTCATCCTCTGCATATCTACGTGCATCCTCTGTCACCTGTTGGTAAGTAATAGCACAATTTGAAACGGGCAAATAACACTCAGCTGAAGATCCATCTCGGGCAGGACGATCTAAATAACGCATTGCGATATTAGGATTAGGGCTTCTAATAATTGTTTGCCCAATCGTCCAAACCATGTCAGCACTATGATAATTTGCGTCGTACAACAGTGGGTATGTTTCTCGAAGATACGCATTTGCAACTACTCCCGCCATGTCTGAAAACGCTTCATTTAAAGCACCCGACTCTTCATAGTATTGAAGATTCGAATGCGTATTTGTGAAACCATGGCTCATTTCATGGCCAGTGATATCAAGAGAAACAAAGGGATAAAAAGTGATTCTTCTACGCTCAGTAGCCTGACTCTGAGTTTGTACATTTGATCCATCACCAAAATTCATCGTTGCTGAAACTGGATCCCAAAAAGCATTCTCATAAGGCTGGGATTTTTTTTTCGCAAAATGGACTCTTAACACAATTTTCGGAAGATCGAGAACTTTAGTTTGATACCAATCTTCGTAAACATTGTGCACGATATGCCCAAAAAAATAAGCGTCATCTGCAGGAGAAAAAGCACCATAAAAAATTGTTGCATCCCTATTATCACTATTACATTTATATGAAAATGGCCGAATATAATCGTGATAACTTGTACTGGTAGGATTTAGTTTACTCATATCAACGACCATAATATGAGACGCCGCATCTTCCATAGTACATTTGGACGTACGTCCAATAACATCTAATGCCGGAATACCAGCAACACCATAATGATATTCTTTTGTTTTTTCATTACCCCCAGGTCCCGAATCAGAAAAATTTTTAATATCATTCCATTCTTTAACTATTTTATTGTCTTGATTTGGATCTAAAAGCGCATGAAACAGTTTTGGAATTTCGTCGTCAGCGTAAGCATAAAAACTAATTTCGTACACTGGCAACAATTTTCCCTCTAGTTTTTTTAATACTAATTCCACTGACTCATGATCGATTGTCCATTGAACACTTGGATGCTTTTGTAAAAAATGTGACTTACAACCCAACAACGCTCTATCTAATCGTTCGGAAGTTTTAAGCCTTTCTAGCTCATCCGAACTCAACTCTATATTTTGTACAAGTTGACCAATGACCTTTTTATCTGAAATTCCTCTTTGATTAACATGGCTACTTTCATGAACAGTAATTTCGCCATCCAGCACTCGGACTCCTTGATAATACTGATAATAACTTGTGCTGTATTGTTGTGTATCTGCAAGATAGGTTTTATCGCGTTTAATGACGAGTGCGTTTTCCGGCATTTTTTGATGCGCCACCCCTCTTTGAGAGAGTGACTGTTGAGTTAAAACTTTAAAATCTAGCAGCGTTTGATCTTCTTTATCATTTAAATAACGATGAACATTATATGCATACGAAGCTGAAGCGATAAAACAAGCGACAACAGACAATAATAATTTTTTCATGACGCACCTACTGCAATTAAATATTGAAGAATTCTTCGTAAAGATGTGCCATTATATCAGCTTTCTTTTCAGAATCTATACAGTAGAGAGAAGGGGTCAAGACTTGACCCCTTATACTCCTTATACTCACAATGTTAGGCCTGACCCCTTGCCTGCCTTGCCTTCCCTTCAAACACAATCCCCTGCGCCAGAGGCAGATCTTGCCCCCCATTGATAGTATTCGTTTGACGTCTCATATAGGCTTTCCAACTATCAGAACCTGCCTCTCGCCCTCCGCCCGTGTCTTTCTCACCACCAAAAGCCCCCCCGATTTCTGCACCAGAGGTACCGACATTGATATTCGCAATTCCACAATCACTGCCAACCCCAGATAAAAATTTCTCCGCACTCATGATAGATTCGGTAAACAATGAAGAAGACAAACCGTGACTCACCTCATTATGCCATGCAATAGCATCTTCAAAATTCTGATATGTCATTAAATAGAGAATGGGGGCGAATGTCTCACGATGAACTACTTCCCAGTCGTGATGTGCCTTAATAATTGTAGGCTCAACATAAAATCCGGGGCCTTGAATCACATTTCCGCCATATAATATCTCTCCACCTGCCACAACGACATCACGCAATGTTGAAACATAATGATCACGCGCAACAGCATCAATGAGCGGTCCTAGTAAAACATTATCTTGTAAGGGATCACCGATTTTAATTTGAGAATAAGCTGATATTAATCCTTGCAGAAGTTCATGATAATGACTTTGATGTACAAATACCCGACGAGTCGTGGTACAACGTTGTCCAGCAGTACCCACAGCGCCAAAAACAATAGAAGGAATTGCTTTTTTTAAATCAGCGGTTTCATCGACAATTACCGCATTATTTCCGCTTAATTCTAATAGTGATTTTCCTAATCGTTCTGCTACCCAAACACTCATTTTTCGTCCTACTGCAGTAGAACCTGTAAATGAAATTAACGGTAATCGTCGATCACGCACCAACTGTTCACCTAAATTACGATCATTGGAAATAAATAAATTAAATACTCCCTGAAAACCTTTTTTTTCCATCACATGATTGCATAAATGTTGCACGGCGATCGCACACAAGGGTGTTTTAGAAGAAGGTTTCCACACAACGGTATTTCCACACACCGCTGCTAAAAAAGCATTCCACGCCCACACGGCGACAGGAAAATTAAATGCAGTGATTATGCCTACCGGCCCCAATGGATGCCATTGCTCCATCAGTCGATGTTTAGGACGCTCTGAAGGAATTGTTTTACCATACAACATTCGTGATTGGCCTACAGCAAAATCGGCCATATCAATCATTTCTTGAACTTCACCATCACCTTCGACTTTAATCTTCCCCGTTTCAAGAGACACCAATGTCCCTAAATAGTCTTTATTTTTTCGCAGTTCATCCGCAATAGCACGAATTATTTCACCACGTTGAGGAGCGGGAACTCGGCGCCACTGCTCAAAAGCAGCAACTGCACTTGACACCACATGCTCATAATCACGAGCACTGGCCGCACTCACGGTGGCAATCACCTCGCCATTGGCTGGATTGATTGACTCCAAACGGCGTTCTCCTTCTGTATTCGACCACCATCGAGAACCCGTCGAAGCACCTGAATTAATGGCTTGAAGTCCCAATTCCCTAAGCACAGCCATATAAAACTCCTTTTTATTCCCATACATATAAGTGTAATGCATACACCGTAGTTTACCAGTTTGGATACCGGCCTCATGTTTGATTGCAAAAAGGGTTAAACGTTGCTATTTTTATAAGATTAGAAATGACATACATTAAGTAGTGAAGATGAGCGCATTGAAACAACTGACTAAACTGAGCAAGCTTGGAAAAACGGATCTGCGAGAAATTCGCAAACTTGTTGACATCTGTAAAAAAGCGGATGGATTTGAAACAAAATTTTACTACAACATTCTTAAAGATCGTCGCATTCCAGAATTTGATGATTTCTTCTATTACCTCAATGGAAATTTAGCCGGATATCTCG
>CAYUMZ010000225.1:0-3557 GCA_964446105.1 uncultured Gammaproteobacteria bacterium
CTATAAAATTAATCACCGTGTGTTTCTACAAGAGGCATTTTGCCTTGTAATGAAGAGCCGATATGAATACGGATGTGATTTTGTGAGCGCAAAGTAGTGCCAATCGTTTTTTGTACCAACAATGCGGGGATTGTAATGTTGGTGCCTATAACGCTGGGGTCTCCAGCGTCAACAGGCGAGTTACCTACCGCGAATAACCGATGTACGTCACTGGTATTGGCTACAAGAACAGCGATTGCTCCTGCTGATTGCGCTCGGGCAACTTTGTTGTCAAATCTGCATACCCCGCGATCAATCAGTGCTATTTTGCCCTTCGGGTCTGCTAAATACGTATCTACCCCCGGGCATCCTCTACCAACGTAAACCACTTCTCCTTCTACGCCGTTTGGTAGTGTTACTAAAGCTTTTCCAAAATTGGGGGTATCTGCTCCTTGCATTTCATCAGTCTCAAAGGTACGTCCTGTCAGAGGGGTGGGGCTTATTACTTTTATATACCCAGTGTCATAACAGGCGCTAGCTGGTGCTAAGCCTATATCAGCAGGGCCCGGGATACATAATGCATTTGAAAAGCTGAAAACAATTGGGTTGCCATTATTCACACCAATCTGAGTCCAGCCCAAATTAGGAGCTCCTACGCCCTGAGTTACGGTTAAATTTGGAGTGTCGATGATAGGTTGAAAGTAGCGGGAGTAATGGCGATCGCCCGAGATAATTGCTACCGGTTTTTTAAAGCTTTTTGCTTCTTGGCGGAGGGCAAGACGGTACGCCTCATAGACTTTACAAGCGGCATATCGTGAAGAAATATCAAATGGACCGGAGGGTGCTGTTACAGTTACCCCATCTCTTAATACTGTTCCTATGGGTGGGCAGCTACCATCAGGCGTATGGTTTGCCATGAACCAAGCTAAATCGCCTTGGAAGCCAATTATCACACCCCTAACATCCTCAGATTTAGCCTTTAGGAAGTTTTGATGCAACCATGCTATGTTAGCTTGCTGACGTTCAAGCGTGCTCGGTGCACAGGAATTTGGCACATTGGTGGCGTCGCCAATGTAGCTAAGATTTCCGTTCTGAATGGACTGTACAATACACGCATCCGGGTTTTCGTCTGGCGCTCCGGCTATATTCAGAGTAATAAACATAATACCTGATTTTATCCAGGCTTGATTCTCCACAAATTTAGAAGCCTCGAATAGGGTGGAAGAGGTATTACCTCTATCACTTTGTCGCATGAGGGTGATGGGGCGTTGGCCTAAGCTCATCGCTGGTCCCCCAAGCTGATTGTTACGAGTAGGAAAGAATACACTCCTAACATGGGTCAGCGCTTCTAGAGCATCTTCGTTAGAGCAATCAGACCATTCATTGTCTCCGGGGGTATAAATAAGCGGAGTTCTGGAACGATTGAATTGTGAAAGACGGGCCTGATCATAGGCCAGAGAGCAGTCTTGTAAACCTTGAATATCGCCTAAATGTAGCGCTAAATTAATATCACTAATATCGATACTTTTTATTAAATCATCGAGTAAAGGTTCTGTTCCAGGAACATAAGAGGTATCACCCATCATTCCGAATTTTAACTTGTCCTCACCATATGCCACTGAACTTAAACACAACAAGGCCGTCGACATTAATATAAATGAAGATCGCTTTATTCTTAGGGCTTTAAATTGTAGTTGAAAATTTCTCGATATAACTGTGGTGAAATGTTGGAAGAAGTGTAATTTCGTGTTCATAAAAAATTCCTCGCTCTTTAGTTAGAAAACTCGAGAGTCACGACTTCTTCCAGGCTAAATGCCCGTCAAAACGGACCCTAATTATACCATGCATAGCTCAATCCGCCTTGGTTCTGCCCATAAACTGGTAAGCTTTGGATTGAGCTGGTTATTCTTATTATAGCTCATTTTAAGAGATTACAAGTCGACTACCCATTTAAAGGGTAAACAGTATTATTTTAGGCGTCGTTAATAGCTGTAGTATTTGCTTAAAAGTCCCTCAATAATATCCTTTGCGAAAATGAAACTATAAACCTTATTTCTGCCTTCTTTGGAAAAAATTAATATCTATTTTATCTTTTATTTGCACGTTCCATTTAAATGGATTTCTAATTTATTCAAAATTGCCCGAAATAATGATTTTTCCCCGATTTCGAGTGAATCAATTAATTCAGTCGAGATAAATTTTATTGATATGTTTTAGATTTAGAATTGTTTTGCATTTTGAATTCTTCTTAATTAATTTCCTAAAGTTATTAATGTTTCAATTTTTTTAACACAAACTCTTCAAAAGTGATTACAGCAGGATTATCGGGCGCCTGTTTTAACAACGAGATATGTGAATCACTGAGTGCAGGTAGTTTTGTGCCGTCGATTGCATTTAACTCAGAGGGAATCATTGTTTTAGGTAAAACTGAAATTCCTAAACCAGCTTTTACTGCAGCGTTTGTGCCTGCATAGCTAGGGCTACTGAAGACCTGTACCCATTTTATTTCTGCTTTTTCTAAAGCAGCAATCGCGCTGGCGCGATAAACGCATGGAGGAGGAGAAAGAACGAGGGGGAGAGGTTGTCCTTTTTCGAATTTTGAAAGGACTAGATTTTTATCGCCAACCCACTCCAGTTTTTCAGACCAGACTTCCACACCATTAGGAAAATCTTCTGGCCTGCTCATTTTAAGCAATACCAGATCAAATTCTTTTTTCTTGAATCTTTCAAAGAGGTTTAATGTGAGATCACAATCCACGATAAGCATCACGCGGGGGTGAATTTGAGCAAAATGAACGAGGATTTCTGATAGAAATACTGAAGCGAAACTCTCGGGCAATCCAAAACGCACTTCCCCTGAAAGTTCCGGCTCTTTAAAGCGATCAATCAATTCGGAGTGTAGTGCAAAGATTTTTCTGGCGTAACCTAAAAAAATTTCACCTTCATTGGTTAGGGTCACCGTTTTGCCGCGTTCTATTAACGGTATGTCGAACCAGTGTTCCAATTTTGCAATTTGTTGGCTGACCGCCGATTGGGTTCGGCCGACACGCTGAGCTGCATGGGTGAAGCTCCCAGTGTCCGCCAGGGCAAGGAAACATTTGAGGGTAATAGTGTCTATGTTCATAAGCTCTCCTAATAGCCATCATAAGAATTATCAATTTTTCTTATATTAACATAGTTAATATACTGAGTAAAGGATAGTAGCGTTTCTAATAGAAATTTAATGAGGAGAATCATCATGTTAACTGAGTTACTGGCATCTGTCTTTAATCTCGATGCGCTGGCTAAGATTATGATAGGGCTTGTAGTGTTTATAGGGAGTATGGTTTGGATATTTTCGTGTCGATATATGCAAGGTGATCGCCATTACGCGCGATTTTTATTTCGACTTCTCGGTCTTTGTGTAAGCATCCTGCTGCTATTAATGTCAGATAACCTTATTCTCTTCTTTTTAACGTGGTGTTTGAGTAATTTCTTGTTAGTGCGGCTGATGATCCATAAATCAGAGTGGAAAGCTGCGCATGCGTCAGGAATGCTCGCAGCAAAAAACTTTATTTTAGGTGCAATCTGTCTGGCTG
>CAYUMZ010000226.1:0-3557 GCA_964446105.1 uncultured Gammaproteobacteria bacterium
AATAATGGTCCCAACACCAGTATCGATGCGCGCATCGTTTTTACTAAATCATAAGGCGCATAAAAACTTTCGACGTTAGAAGAATTCACACTGATTTGCATATGATCATCAACGCTCAAATGCACACCCATCGCCCCCAATAATCGCATGGTGGTGGTAACGTCTTGCAAGTGTGGAACATTGGCGATCGTCACAGGCTCATGAGCCAATAGCGTAGCAGCTAAAATCGGTAAAGCGGCATTTTTTGCACCAGAAATTTTTATTTCACCGCTGAGAGGTTTTCCACCTTTAATAATTAGTTTGTCCATTGACCCACCCTTTATTGAATTGAACCGTTGAGAAAAGGGTCAGGTCTAACATTGAAACCAGCTTTCATTTGTGCCTCTTACTTCTTGATTCTGGTTAAGCTAGTTTCAATGTTAGACCTGACCCCTTTCCGCTGCGTTTTAATTATTGTGTCGTAAGGTTACTCTTGAGCACATCTAAAACGCCGTATACCTGAGCAATATCGACTAACTGCTGAGGCATCTGAGCAAAGCGGATGACTCTACCCCTTTCTTTGGCATCACGCAACCAAGCAAGCAATAAAGCAACACCGGAGCTATCGCAACGGCTGATGTTAGAGAATTCTATGACGGGTTCTTCAGTCGCATCAATATACTGACGACCTATTCGGCGCCAACGAGGCACTGTCTTAAAGACGAGCTCACCCGTTACTGTGAAAGATTCTTGGCCTGCAAAACTCATGACACTGTCCTACTATGTGAGCGTAATTGCGCCAGTAATCCAGACATTCCTTTTGCTTCGAGTACTTCAGCAAATTGAGAACGATAGCTGGCTATCATACTAATTCCTTCGATACTAAAATCATAAACCTTCCAACCGTTGCCAATTTTTTTCAAACTATAATTCACAGCAACTCGCTGACCCGTTGGTCGTAAAATTATGGTTTGAACAACAAGTCGAGATTGTCCTTCCACACTTTCTCTCAGTGGAAGAAATTCGACTTTATCACCATTATAATCTTGTAACGGTGCTGAATAAACATTAATCACTAGATCGGTAAATTCTCGAATAAAAGCTTGATGTAATGCGGGTGTTGATGCGTCCCAATGACGTCGTCCGACCACATTTTGAGCCATGGATGTCACATCAAATTTCGGAACAACGACTCGACGAATTTGAGCTTCTAAATATTTTGGATTTGATTTTAAATTACCTTGATGCGATTTTAACGCTGCTAACATTTCAGCAGTTGATTCTTTCAACATTGTCACAGGTTCAGGATCATTCGCATAAACTGCACTATTTGCAATAACACAACAAAACAGCATGACACTGGCAAAAATCGATTTAACAATATAACTAATCATGAGCTGACTTCTCCTTGTCTTTCGCTTTAAACAACATTTGTCCAATTAAATTTTCCAATATTAATGCAGGATGCGTAATGGAAATTTGACCGCCATCGGTCAAAGCATCTTGCTCAAATCCTGGCGTTAGAGCAACATAATTAGCGCCTAAAATTCCTTCTGTTTGAATTCTCGCTTCAGTATCATTGGGTAAATGATTATTATGATTTTCTATCAGCAACACGACTTTTGCTCTAAACGTTTTTTTATCAAGCAAAATGTTTTCCACTCGGCCAATGGTGACACCGGCAATGCGAACAGGTGCACGTTGTTTTAATGAACCTACATTATCAAATTCTGCCGTCAAACGATAATGGTCGCTTTTTGAAACCGGCGTAAGTCCACTCACATGTATTGCTAAAAACAATAATGCGAGCATTCCAGCTACCATAAATAAACCGACTAATGTATCGATAGTGCGAGTACGCATTTTTACCATCCCTTTAACATCACAGCTGTTAAGACAAAATCAAGTCCGAGGACTGCTAATGAAGCATAGACCACAGATCGTGTTGTTGCCAGGCTGATTCCAGGAGCGGTGGGTACAGCATGGTAACCTTGATAGACTGCTATCCATGTCACCACAAATCCAAAAACCCCTGTTTTTATAATGCCATTTAAAACATCCTGGTAAAAATCCACGGAACTTTGCATGTTGTTCCAAAATGCGCCCATATCAACACCCAACCATTTCACCCCAACCAAATAACCACCCCAAATGGCCACCACGTTGAAAATCATCGCTAAAATAGGCATAGAAATGACACCCGCCCAAAAACGAGGCGATATCACACGCCAAATCGGATCGACTGCCATCATTTCCATACTGGCTATTTGATCGGTTGCCCGCATTAATCCAATCTCAGCAGTTAACGCAGAACCTGCACGCCCTGCAAATAAAAGAGCTGTAACCACAGGCCCCAACTCGCGAACAACACTCAAAGCCACTAATTGGCCTAATTGGGCTTCGGCGCCAAATCGCTGTAGGGTATTCACACCCTGTAATCCAAGCACCATACCAATAAATAAACCTGAAACCAAAATAATCGATAGGGATAGCACACCCACTACATATAATTGTTCCACGAGTAATTTAAATCCGCTAATTAAACGTGGGAAACGAAATAATATTCGGGTTAGAAATAAACCTGACCTTCCCAACTGCTGAAATTGTTGAATTCCTGATGAGCCTATTTGTGTAATCATATCTATCATTGAGAATCCTCACCAACCAAATCAAAATCTTCAACTAATGTTTTTGCAGGATACTGAAACGGAACAACTCCATCAGGTAATCCTTGCATAAATTGCGTCACTACCGGCGAAGAATTATTCAATAATTCAGCGGGTGTTCCTTCAGCTGCAATTTTTCCATTAAATAAAAGATAAATATAATCAGCAATATTCGCTGTTTCTTGAACATCATGCGAAACAATAACTGAAGTTAAATTTAAAGCGTCATGAATTTCTTTAATTAATTTCACTAAGACACCCATCGTGATCGGATCCTGCCCAGTGAAAGGTTCATCATAAAACATACATTCCGGATCCATCGCTAATGCTCGTGCCAATGCAACACGCCTCGCCATACCACCTGATAATTCAGAAGGCATTAAATCTCGAGCTCCTCGCAAACCCACCGCGTTTAATTTCATCAACACTAAATCATTCACAATATCATCAGATAATCGCGTGTGTTCTCGAAGTGGAAAAGCCACATTTTCAAACACACTGAGATTGGTAAATAACCCACCACTTTGAAATAACATCCCCATGCGCTTTCGCAAATCAAACAAGGAAGCCTGAGATTGTTGATGTATATCAACCCCATCAAACTGAATCTGACCCTGATCAGGATACAACTGGGCACTCATCAATCGTAATAAGGTGGTTTTACCCGTACCGCTAGGCCCCATAATTGCCGTGATCTTTCCTCGAGGGATTTCCAAGGATACATTATCGAAGATCAGGCGATCACCGCGCGTAAACCGCACGTTTTTCAATGAAACTAAGGCTGATGACACACTGCTCTCCCGGGGGCGCGAAACATAATCCGATAATAATAGCGCATTAATGGGATTTTGCGTAGATGGGGGTCAGGTCCTGCCTCCCCTGAGGCGTCGCGTCTTGAATTGTGAGGGAGAG
>CAYUMZ010000227.1:0-3522 GCA_964446105.1 uncultured Gammaproteobacteria bacterium
CTTTCTGCTGTGACTCGGTGAAATAAACTTTCGCCCCCGCCCCCTAAACGAACATTAACAGTGGGCCGACCATTTTCACCTAATGCAGCTGTTGCATAAGTAATAGAGCTTCCTGCTAAAATCACTTCGTTTTTTAGTAGGACGGGTCTTCCATCATAATCATATAAGCGCGTTCCTAATGGCACGACTCCAGCTTGAGCACTCGCAATATCATGCTCATCATCAACCATTTGGAATCGCAAACTAGCCGTTTTACCAATAATTTCTTTTGCACGTGTGGTATCTTGCACACCGGGTAAATCAACAGACACTTTATTCAGGCCTTGTTGTTGGACGACGGCTTCACTGACCCCCAATTCATTAATTCGATTGAGAAGAATCGTCATTGTTTGCTCAACTGCATAATCACGCAATTTATTTTGAGCCACTTCATTCATCTTCGCGTTAATTTTAAATACGCCATTATTTTCATCCATCGTAACAACATAATCAGGCATATGGGAGGGTAAATAGGCATAGGCTTTTTTTAGCGTTTCCTGATCACGAAATTCAATTTGAATTCCATTTTGTGCATCACGTTTAATCGCGCTATATCGAATATTTTCTTGGCGTAAATCATTACTGATAGTATGTATCTCACCATTTTCACGCGCTTTAGTACTTTCATCAACATCAACAGCTAATAGAAAATGTACACCACCGCGTAAATCCAAACCTAATTTTAAAGGATTAGCACCAATATCTTGCAACCACTTTGGTGTTCGAGGGGCTAGATTGGGTGCAACAATATAGTCTTCACCTAAAGAGGCTTTGATAAAATCGCTCGCTTTTAACTGAGAATCCGTATCTGGAAATCGTGCCAACACTTGCCCATCGACATCTTGTACCGATAAATAGCGAAGATGTTGTTGAGCAATGATATCACGTACTTTTCCTGCGATTTCCGTTCCTACAGGCTTACTTTCGCTCAATGAAACTTGAACGGCATAATCTTCACCGTACAAATTAGGAAGTGTGTAAATTGCGCCAATAATAACGCCAACTACTAATAATAAATTTTTCCACCATGGATAATGATTCATAATTCCTTACCTAATAAAAAATCTTTAAATAAGCGATTTCATTGTGCCTTTGGGTAAAACTTTCACAATGGCGCCTCTCTGGAGAGTGATTTCAACATCATCAGCTAATGCAACTCGAATAAAATCGTCCGACATTTTAACAATTCGACCGACCAATCCCCCTGCCGAAATAATTTCATCACCTGGACTTAATGATTCCATTATTTTTCGATGATCTGATTGTCTTTTTTGTTGTGGTCTAAAAATCATAAAATAAAATAGCAATAAAATACCAATCAGCATAGGTGCCATACTCAGTAAACTCTCCTGAGCAGATGGCGCTGCGCTAGAATCCGCAGCAGCAAAAACATTAGATGCCGCCAATAATCCACTAAAACTCAAAACAATTTTATGCCGTAATTTCATACTTACTCCTCATCATTCCTCAGGTAAAACTCCGATAATGTACCCTTTTCCATTGCGAAGAGGAAGGGGGCAGACCCAAGTTTGTGTGAGGATGGGAAGGAAGGGGGCAAGTCTTGACTGAGACAAATAGAGAGAGGGTTTTGACCCTCCCTCTATTTGTCTCAGTCAAGACTTGCCCCCTTCCTCTCCTTGTAGCCACGCATGAATTATGTTAGAATCAACGCATTATTAATGGGTAAAATGTTTATAATACACAAGTAATAGTTAGCAATGATCAATATAACTCAATTCATCGATGACTATATTAAGCAAAGAAACCACCAGGAATCCCAGAGCTTCTTCGAAGGTCATGCACGCCAAAAGATTCGTTGTCTTATTAGAGAGTTGATCCCTTATATAGGTACAAAAGTGATCCACCAAGGACGGGTCGTTTTTCTATCTTGGCAACATCTGGACGAGTATTTACATACCCTTAATGCTGACGGCACTGATTTATTTAACAGTTTTTATGCGAATGTGTGGGCCGTTTTTATTTCTCTGGCGATCTCTTTTAAGTCGTGGGATCGGTCGGAGGTAAGTTTTAAATTTGAAAATGATAAGGTGAGTTCCGCTTTTTCGGAGCTTCTAACACACATTCTGCCTATCATAGGTGGAACATATCCTCACAATAACGACAAGCTAACCGAATTATCTGACGAACAACATTATTTTTGCAGCCTATACGCTATGCAAGAAGAAGGTTTTATAGCCAATTCTTATTTAGCGGATAATTATCTGTTGAAAACGCTTCGAGCTGACCCATATGATTACAGCCATACCTTTAGACTAGGCATTATACCGGGTGATAGTGGAAGAAGGCTTCAAAATCTTCGCCCTCATAATCGTAAACCCTATATCATTACACCTTCCGGTTATGTCATAGAGCGTGTGCACAAATACCCGATGTGCCCCCCTCATGTAAAAAAAGAATTTTCTCAAATTCAGTCCTGCACCTATATTGATGAAAATCTCCTCGCGCAGCCTTTTGGTTTTACGAAGGAAAGAAACCCTACTCTTTACGGGATATTGACTCACCTATCGGATGCCAGAATAAATCGGCTATTGCTCGATGATTGCGGGACTGTATCGCGAGTATTTGATTATGAAAGCGACCAGAATGCAAAAGCAAGCAAGTATTTTTTTGAAAAGAAAACGTATTTTTGTCTACCCAACCCTCTTTTTTCACCTCACAAGATAGATAACTTTAAGTTTTATAACTTAACAAGAAGGCAAGCAACTGGTGGAACCAATGAAGTGATGGCTCGCTTGAGATTTAATCCTTACCGAAGCTTCGTGTGCATTTGTTCTAATACGCTGGAATCTCGATTATTGGCCTATCATTTTTCGTTAGAACTGCTCGATGAATTTTCAGAACATGTTAAAAGAAACAGAATGAGCTTAAATCCGAAATTCCAGATTCCCATTATCTTCTATAATCCTAAAAAGGGGTGGTTTAGAAGTAATGAACCTTTAGCATTTTATACCCGAAAAATGCTTCTGAAAGATCAGGAAGAAGCTCGTAAAATTTATACGGATAAAGAGGTAAGGTGTCTACAGTTTTCAAAATTCAATTATGCTTTTCTATTGGGGTTGCAAGAAATAAACCTTGAGACATTATTAGAGGATTACAATGGCGAGCCCTTAGCCCTTGTTATGATAAAAACAGGTTATGTGAGAATGCTGTTGAGACTGTTGCAGACTTCATCGTGGGTTTCAGCGAAAGAAAACAATGCGACAGATTATGACCTTTGTGAACAATTATTTAATCGATTACTTGCAATGGGCCACTTCAAAAAAAATGATCCCCTTATTTCAGAATTTATTTTGGCTGAGGCTTTTGATAT
This sequence comes from uncultured Gammaproteobacteria bacterium, assembly GCA_964446105.1. GTDB lineage: Bacteria > Pseudomonadota > Gammaproteobacteria > JAIEPX01 > JAIEPX01 > JAIEPX01. The sequence goes on from CAYUMZ010000227.1 coordinate 3,371, forward strand.
TGCCACTAAACTGATTGATGCCACTGACTCTGATAAGTATGAATTGAATGCAATAGCAGTGAGAGAGAATTCGATTCTTTTCTTCAGGGGATTCTTATGGCTCTATTTAATTACCCGAGGAAATCCGCGACAATTGCGTTATATGGGATTTG
>CAYUMZ010000228.1:0-3503 GCA_964446105.1 uncultured Gammaproteobacteria bacterium
AGCTCGATAATCTGCTGTTTTCTCAATGCCTATACGAATATCGCGAATGGTTAATACGCTGATGTGTAGTGCATGAGAGGGCAAAGAATTGACCCAATTAAACACTTTTTTATTGGGTGAAGCTTTTACCATTTCGGATACAATATTTGTGTCGAGTAAATAGCTCATAGTTCAATATCTCTATTGTGTGAACGATTCCGTTCAAATTTTATTTTTAAACCTTTGAGTGGAGAGTTCTGCATTAACTCAATAAAGCTCTGTTTCGGTGCTTTTAGCTTTTCGTAAAGCGTAATTGATAAAATCACAACAACAGCCTGTCCATGCACTGTGATTTCTTGAGGCCCATCAACGGTGGCCTCTCGGACAACTTCGCTAAATTTTGCTTTTGCCTCTTGTAACTGCCACTTTTTCATACTCATTACCTCTAACTAGTCTGACTAGTTGAAGCATAGCCTATTTATAAAGAACTTGCAACAGTGAATTTTTCATCGACCTACTCATAACCAAGTATTGTGAATCTTATTAAGGTAAACGCAATACAGGGTTTTGATTCAGTTTTAATTACTCACACTTTAGACTTGACCTCATTCTTGACCCTATTCACCTCTACATTTGCAGATTTTTTCCCTTGCTTTCAAGCGCTTCTACTAACGTATCATTTTTTGCATCGATGGCAATTTGCAGTGGTGTTATCCCTTTATCATCGGCAATATCAGTGCGAATATCGGAATGACCAAGCAAGGCTGCTATTGTTTTCATATCTCCACTCCGACATGCAACATGTAATGCAGTTTGTCCATGAGCATCAGAGTTAGATGGGGTCAGGTCTAATATTGAAACGTGGTTTCAATATTAGACCTGACCCCTTGGATGCTAGGATTTAGTTTGTTTGGGCGCACGCAAAATTGGTATCGACGATTCTAAATAAGCGATGTACTGCAGCTCTTTTTGATATTTCTATTATTATCTGATATAATACTCAGACAAAATTAGAGTTCAGGTGTCAGATGCATGATAAAAACCCTGTAATCAATGAAAAATGGTTACACACTTTAGAACATTCCGATATTGATCCACTTCTCGATCATCCAGAAAAACTCGATGAACTTTGTCAGTATGTCACCGCGAATCCTACAAGCTTTTCTTATATTAATAAACGGCTTTATCGCCTTGCGTCATTGCAAAACAAATTAACAGAAACTCAACTGAAACAATGTGAAATACTATTAAATGCCGGCGCAGATCCTAATTATATTTATGGCGGGCCCGGTGATGCGATTCATCAAAGTGTACTCCAAGCTGCTGCTGGTGAAGGTCACTTCTCTTTAATTAAGCTGTTAATTTCACGTGGGGCAAAAGCAGACCTTTACGTTGCAAGAAAATGGAAGCATCAAAATGATAATCTCACCGAAAAAGAAAAACTAGAAGATCTAAAACGAAGAGAGAAACTGCCAATACAAATAGCTATTAATAATTACAAATATCATAACAAACGCAAGAATACTGATATGATTAGTTCTTGCCTATTATTATCTGAAGCCACTTTATCGGCATTGGGAATGAAAGACGTCCTCAAACAATCACTGAATAAACTTTATCTTTATCTATTCGAAAAGATTTCAAAAAGCTTCGAAGAAGCCACGATCAATAAAAAACAATTGATTATCGTCATAGGAGAATCTCATAGTGGCACAGTGTCGCTCATTATGGAACTCATGACGCTACAAATATGCCATCATCTGGGAATTTCGTTGTGCCTTTTTGAACATAATAAATATATCGAATGGAACGTAACACATTTAGGCCGTATGCCTACGAATGAAGATCAATGGCAAACGGCATTAACAGTAAAAGAACAGCTGAAAACTTTAGGCATGCGCTCTCAAGCAGTCGATCTTGGGCATTGGGGAGCCAAAAAAACAGGCGATGGTTATGATGACTATGAAGATTTAAAATCCCGCAGAGATAATTTTAACAACGAAAGCCCAGAAGGTATACGATATCGTAATCAAGTAATGCATGATGTTATCTTATCAGGAATAAAAGAGCACTCAGTACTCGTCGTTGGCTCGGGTCATTTACAAGGAATGCTCGAAGAAATTCCATTTCCTGAAAATATCTGCACTTTAGCTATTAATTCAGTTCACGATTTGAAAAAAGTGACACCTGCCGACGGAGATTCTAACCCACAGTTTTGGAATAACATTCGATTTTTTTTACAGAAACCGCACGTCTTACAACCAGAAGAAGAAATTGAAAAGATGTCTGAATTTCTAGACCCAGTATCGGCAGTGCAATACGTTAATGAAATTCACGAGAAATTTCAGCGTAATAGAACCCTCAACTACTGATAAATTGAAGATAGGGTTATGTTGACACGACCCTTTGATCCTTGACTTAAATTTCCTCAAAAAGCAACTGAGATCTAATAGTCTGGCTTACGTTATGGCATGTGCTTATCGAATTTCATCATCCGTTTATTAACCCTGTTAAATAATTGCACCGCACCGCCAGCAGTGAGAAATCCAGTTGATTTTTTTCGCGATATCGACCATGTATCTACAATCGAAGCGGCAATTGATTCTAAAAACTCGATATCACTTTGTAAATTAAATTTATGCTCCACTTTTAAGCCTTGATTACCCTTTAGATCTTCTCCGAATTGATGGATGCCTAAAAATGTAGGATTTATCCCTTGGATAGGAGATGACCAATCACCCACGCCTCTTCGTCCAGGATAATGCCATTGGTAAATACTATAATTTTTATTGTAAATTCTAACATTAACATTTCTGCTAAAATCAATACAGTGCAGTCGCTTTTTTGCCTCTACATCATTAAAACCATGTTTACGATAAAATTTATATGCTATAAGTCTCGCACCTGTAATTGCTCTAATTTGACCATAAAACTGCTGTACTAAAATCGAAACATTGCAAAGCTGCCTAGAATAGCTTTTCACATTCTCTTTATCATAAAGATCTAGAGCTTTTACAGCAAGCAATCCGACATCTAAATAATCGAAATCAAGATCTTCCCAGGAAATCAATTCACCTTGAAATTTCTCTTTAAGCTCTCTCAGCATTAAACTGGAATTCTTAATAGCGATATATTCCTGAACACTAACCTCAAGGTTCTCATATAACGAAAGCGCCGTTCCAATAGACTCTAGAATCATTGTTGATCGACCGTTCATGCTACTCTCCAAAGTTTTGCATTAAAATGCATAAACATGATTCCTTCTATCTGAAGAGGTAAGTATAGCACATAAAATTCTTTGACTGCGTTAAGGTCGTAATTGCTTCGGTGTTTTTTACGCCAGGAACATCATCACAGTGCTTTCTGAATCGCCAACAAGATTAGCTTGAGCAACATATCAATATTGAGAGATACGGCTGTTAGTCTTCTAAATCGGGATAAATTTTAGCAGGCTCTTCTAAAATAGATAATATTTCTTTTGCACAATAAACTCGATCACGCTTGTTGCTGTTAATTTTAAATAT
>CAYUMZ010000229.1:0-3488 GCA_964446105.1 uncultured Gammaproteobacteria bacterium
CCATCCTCAACATGCGCTAGCGACTCAACAAATGTTAGGATATGGCGGAATGATATCTGTTTATTTGAAAACCGATCTCGAGGGTGCCAAAAAAATGCTAGAGCGCTGCAAAATCTTTGCATTGGCTGAAAGTTTAGGAGGTGTAGAAAGTTTGATTGAGCACCCCGCCATTATGACTCATGCCTCTATTCCGACTGCTCAACGCCAAGAACTGGGAATATTGGATAATTTTATTCGGCTATCAGTAGGGATTGAAGCTTTGGAAGATTTGAGAGATGATTTAAATACAGCGTTAACAGGGATCTAATCATGAAATGTATATCAGTGGGTTTGGATTTTAGTTTTGATATGGATGTTTTATTCAAACTATTAGAAAGTCATGGGGCAGTGACTAAATACAGTGATGTTATTCACCTAGTTTACTCAGCTAGTGCATCTGATGTTTTTTTCTTTCCTTATGGTGTGTTTGTGTGTTGGGGGTTAGAAAAAGAAGGTGAAGAGCTATTGCAATCTTTAGTGAAAAAGGCTGAGTACGAGGCATTAGGTGCATCATCTCGAGATAGTTTTGAGTATGAATATGGAAAATACGCCACCATTAAAGATGACTTTATGACTCTTCCCGACAAAGAAATAGTGACTAAATTAGCATGCTCGCACGCCCTAGCCCAATCTATAAAATTAGCAGGCTTTGAAACCATTATTCAAAAAACTACGTCTACAACACGAGATATTTTAAAAACGTTATCTACAGAAGGCAAAATTTCAAAATCACGCAAAGAGATCCGTCATTTGATGGGGAAAATATTATTGGATCGAAATTCCATTAATTTACATTTAGAGTTGTTGTACACGCCAAAATTTTTCTGGAGAAATTCTGATTTAGAGCCACTCTACCAAATGACGACAACCTATGTGGACCTGACAGATCGGGTAGATAATCTGAATCATCGATTAGAAGTAATGCATGAGTTGTTCAATATGTTAGCTGAAGAGCTCAATTATCAGCATTCTGCCTCGCTTGAATGGATAATCATTTTTTTGATTACTTTTGAAGTGATAATTACGTTATGTAGGGATTTCTTCCATTGGTTTTAACATGGTTTTGACTAAGCATATTTTTATCCAGTATCCAGTATCCAGTATCCAGTTTAGGGCTTGGAGGATTGCTCAAAGTGAAGTAAGATATCCTCGTCGAAAGGATAGGATGGGCAATGGGATATCCAATTTTACAGGAACAAGATTACTTAAAACTCACGGATGGTGCGAGTTTGGTTAAGCGTACTCGTACAAAAATTCGGTTGCTTTTGAGTCAAGACGGTAAAATTATTAAGCATATTTATAAACGTAAATTGTTATCTTCTTCTACACTTTGGCCTTATGCCACCCGATTTATCAAGAATGCGCGGTATCTTCAATCAAAAAGTATATTAGTCCCAGAAATTCGAGCCGTATATTTTTATCCTAAGTTAAACTGTGATATTTTGATCTACGATTATGTCGATGGTCGAACATTATACGATGTCGCACGAGATAATGATTTGTCGTTTTTTCCACAGTTCGTTGAATACGTTGCTCAGTTACATAAATTGGGAATTTATTTCCAAGATATCCATTTAGATAATATTGTCGTCAACAATAATATGTTTACCTTGTTGGATTTAGAGTCAATTCAAATTAAAAGACGTTCATTGTCTAAATCTTTACGTGCGAGGAATTTGGTGCATTTGTTTAATAAAAAAGAAGACATTCCTTTTTATAATCAATTTGGGTTTGAGAATTTTTTAAATCAATATTTTGATTTGGCTTGCCTGTCTGAACCATTGCGACGTAAAATTACCCATTATTTATGCTCACGAGTTCCTCAAAATATTGCGCTATCGAATAATCCTGACTTATTATATTCAAACATTTAAATAATTTTGTGTGGTGGAAATCCAGCGTTTAATTAAGGGCTCTATGGTGTTGGGGGCTTCTGATAATAATTTACTCGCCAACTCTCGAACGTGAGGAAGACAATCAGCATCGCGAATGAGATCGGCAATTTTGAGCTGTAACAATCCTGTTTGTCGAGTTCCAAGCACTTCTCCAGGACCTCGTAATTCCAAATCTTTTTGTGCAATTAAAAAGCCGTCATTGGTTTGGCGCATAATAGTGAGTCGCTGTTGTGCGTGTTCTGATAGCGGTTGTTGGTACAGCAAAACACAATAACTGACAGCCTGACCTCTTCCAACTCGACCACGCAATTGATGCAGTTGAGCAAGTCCCAATCGTTCAGGATTTTCGATGATCATTAGGCTTGCGTTGGGTACATCGACACCCACTTCAATGACAGTGGTCGCTACAAGTAAAGAGTATTCGCCTGATTTAAAAGCATTCATGACAGATTCTTTTTCACTTTGTTTTAAACGCCCATGTACCAGCCCGATTTTTAGCTCGGGTAATGCAGTGCGTAATTGCGCGCATACCTCTTCAGCCGCTTGGCATTGAAGAATGTCGGATTCTTCGATGAGTGTGCATACCCAATACGCTTGTTTACCTTCAGCACAGTTCGCTCGAATTCGTTCAATGACTTCGTCTCGTCTTGAGTTGGGTATATTGACTGTTGTCACTGGAGTGCGACCTGGGGGAAGTTCATCAATCACTGAATAATCCAAATCAGCATAAGCTGTCATGGCAAGAGTCCGTGGGATAGGTGTAGCAGTCATCACAAGTTGATGAGGAAAATATTGTGCAAAATGTCCCTTATTTCGCAGCGCTAATCGTTGATGAACACCAAATCGATGTTGTTCATCTACGACAATTAAAGCGAGCGATGAAAAATGCACATCTTTTTGAAAAAGCGCATGAGTACCCACAATAATTTGTGCTGTTCCATCAGAAATACTCGTTAATGTTTCTTGTTTTTCTGACAATTTACGAGAGCCAGTGTGCCACGCAATTTTAACGCCTAATGGATTTAGCCAGGAGCTTAAATTTCGATAATGTTGTTCTGCAAGTAATTCTGTAGGAGCCATCAACGCGGCTTGATAACCGCCTGCAACTGATTGTAATAATGCCAAAGCAGCAACTATCGTTTTACCAGAACCTACATCGCCCTGAATTAATCGAAGCATTGGACTGGGTTTAGATAAATCTTCAGAGACTTCTTTAAAAACGCGCTGTTGAGCAGTGGTTAATTTAAAGGGTATTTTCTCGAGAAATTGTTGAATAAGAGTATTTTCCTTAGGTAATGGATACGCTGATTCATGCTGAATATGAAATTTAATTTGTTGTAAACTTAGTTGATGAGCTAATAATTCTTCCAGCACTAATCGTTTTCGAGGAGGGTAGTTAGGATCCATAATGACTACAGTATCAAGCTGGCTTGACGGGAAGTGCAGGGCATTGAGTGCATCTTTTAATGTGGGGTATTCCCATTTTTCTAGTTGATAAATAGGCAAGAAATCGTCTAATGTATTGCCTGATGAATGTAAAATTTCAAAAGTTTG
>CAYUMZ010000230.1:0-3482 GCA_964446105.1 uncultured Gammaproteobacteria bacterium
CTTCCGGCCTATTTTAATCCTGATCAATTAACGGGTGATTTTGTTAAAAAACCATTCATAGGTAGAGAAGGAGATAATATTTCTTTGTACAGTACCACGGGAGTATTTTCTACGAAAGGAAATTATGGAAATGGAAAATATATGTATCAAAAAGCCCATTACCTACCAAATTTCGACGGGAATTATGCTGTGATTGGATCTTGGTTGATAGCCGGAGAGCCTGCTGGGATTATCATTCGAGAGGAAGATACTCCAATCACACGAAGCTCTAGCCGTTTTGTTCCCCATTATTTCGATTGAGATATTTGTGATGGAAAGGCTCAAAATAAATCCAAGAAAAAACTGGAAGACTCAATTAGAATCCATTGGTTTTCATTATCATACCATGGATGATCAACCCTATTGGAACGAAACCGCATGTTATTATTTTAGGCAAAATGAAATTGATGCATTGAAAATAGCAAGTCTTGAAATAGAAAAATGTTGTTTAGAAGTTGTAGATTATGTTGTTCGCCATTCATGCTATCAAAGATTGCATATCACCGAACATGCTTGGCCATTAATTGCGTCGAGTTGGGAAAAACAAGACAAAACAATCTTCGGTCGATTTGATTTTAGTTATAATGGTGCTGAGCCACCAAAATTACTTGAATATAACGCAGATTCACCCCTTTGTTTATTGGAAGCAGGTTTAGTTCAAGATCAGTGGTTGCGTAATGTTCAGCCTCACGCTAATCAATGTAATGCTGTACATGACCGATTGGTTAATATGTGGAAAAAATTAGGCTTTAAGAAAATTCACTTGGCATGCTTAGAAATGTATCAAGAGGGCTGGTTTTTACTTCCGTATTTGGCAAAAACCATTGAGGAAGCTGGTTTTGATTCAAAAATTATCGAGATTAATAAGGTACTGTGGAACGATAAACATTTTCTTGATCAGGATAATGAAATAATAAATACCCTATTTAAAATATATCCCTGGGAATGGATGTTATATGAAGCCTATGATCGAATTATTCAAACGGGTATTGACGTTATAGAGCCCGCATGGAAAATGATATTGAGTAATAAAGGATTGTTGGTATTGTTGTGGGAGTTATTTCCGGACCATCCTAATTTGCTGCCCGCCTATTTTGAAGCTGACCGACTAAATTCATATTATGTTAAAAAACCTGTTTTTGGAAGGGAAGGTGAAAACATTTCACTCACGTATGAAGGAGGTGTTATTACCAGTGAAGGTCAATATGGAGATGATCAATTCGTTTATCAACAAACTCATTTGCTTCCAAATTTTGATGGAAATTATCCTGTAATTGGATCATGGATGATTGGTGGGGAGCCATCCGGGATCATCGTGAGTGAGGATCAATCACCTATTACAAATGGATTAAGTCCCGCTGTGCCGCATTTTTTTGATTAGCTTGACACCATCTATAGTAGGAGAATAATCTCAGATCATGGAAAGATTATTAATCAAAAGTCGTGATAATTGGGAAGCTCAAGTTGAGTCTTTAGGATTTTACAATCATACTAATAACGCTAAAGTGTATTGGCATGAAAATGCCTGCTACAGTTTCACTGTAAAAGAAATAGAAGAGATTGAAAAATCCAGTAATGAAATTGAACATCTTTGTATGGAGTTAGTGGATCATGTTATTCGTCTGGGAAGTTACGATAGACTGAAAATTCCTAAATCAGCTTGGCCATTAATTGAGGCAAGTTGGATTAAAAAAGAAAAGCCTTTATATGGGCGTTTGGATTTATGTTATGACGGTACTCATCCTCCAAAATTATTTGAATATAATGCCGATACGCCGCTGTGTTTATTAGAAACGAGCCTAGTGCAAAAACAATGGTTAGAACAAGTAGGAATTCGCGGATATCAAATGAATACCATTCATAATAGATTAGTGGCGGGATTGTCGAAATTAGTACGTGGGCAAGTACATTTAACATGCCGAAATAATGCGCCCTGGCTTTTAGAAACGATTAATTACATAAAAAATTGTCTCACAGATGCTGGGCTTTCTTCTAAGCATATTTTTATAGACAAAGTGAGATGGAATGGCAAACAGTATATCGATCAAGAGGCTGAAATAATTGAAACACTGTTTAAACTTTCTCCGTGGGAGTGGATGTTAGACGATGTTTATGATCGTTTACTTCAAACACAAATGCATGTAATAGAGCCCGCGTGGAAAATGATATTGAGTAATAAAGGCTTTTTGGTGCTGTTGTGGGAATTATTTCCAGAACATCCGAATTTACTTCCCGCGTATTTTGATCAAAAGAATCTTGCTGGAAATTATGTTAGAAAACCTCTGCTGGGTCGATATGGTGAAAATATTTCACTCGTCACAGCTGATAAGAGTATATCTATCGGTGGGCAATACGATAAAGGAGATTATGTCTATCAAAAGGCCCATTTATTACCTAATTTCGATGGCAATTTTCCCTTAATAGGTTCGTGGATTATTGATGGGCGGTCATCCGGTATATTAATTCGAGAAGACGACACACCCATTACTCAAAGTCATAGTAGGCTTGTGCCGTATTTCTGCACCTAGTCGGAAAAACAGAAGTTTCTGCCGCAAAAAACAGAATCTTTATGGGGGCAGCCAATTTTGAAGAAAGACCGGTGCAGTTTGAATATTTGTTGAGATACGAGCAAAGTCTTTGCGCTTCAAATGCCGGAGTGAGAATCCGATTCTCTTTTTGGGAATGGCTCTGCTCCCCCTTGCTGCGCTTTATTTCCCTCCAAGATAGTTCAAATTCTTCGCCTACCCGGCTCAGGACAACAAATTGTCCCACTTTCTATGCCTTTGAGTTACGGTAATAGCAGTTGAGAAAGAAAAAAGGTATATTGGTGCTAGATAGATTTTTAAAGTTGATTACACCAGTGTCAAAAACATTTCAACAAAAGGATATCGCATGTCTCAAATGGGTGCTAAAACTGAAATTGTAGCAGGCAATGAAGTTTTTCCATGTGCAAATCAGCCAAGAAAGACTGATCAAAAACTAATTCCCCTTTCTGTTACTACAGATTATTTTGCCCTTATTCCCATAGACTTGCTTATTATACTGTTTGGCTCCTTAAGCCCAAGAGATCTCCAGTACGCGGGTTGGGTGTGTCGAAAGGCGTATAAGGCGGCTTGTGCTGTCCAAATCAATCGCTACACACAATCTTTTTCTCACAGTGTGCTATGGTCCTATCTACCTTTAATTGCAAGCGATATTCCCGAGAATAATGGAATCGCTTTTAGCAATTATGTCCTCACAAAAACAGGGTTAACACTCACCGATGATGATTTGAGTCGAGTAAGTACACTTTCTGGATTGTGGTCTACTGTGATTCACGAAAATCAGAATGCAAGAGATTGGCTGGGTTGCCCCATTGATGAGGTGAATGACTTGCAATCTATCGCCGAAGATCTCTTGAGATACAGAGTCAATGAAGCTCAAGATTCACCCACAACAGCCGA
>CAYUMZ010000231.1:0-3472 GCA_964446105.1 uncultured Gammaproteobacteria bacterium
TGGATTCAATTTTTTCTTAAAGGTGTTATCGAAACTGCTAATCAGGCAGTTAAGGCAGCACAAACTATTTTGCGGCTTTTTAAGGAAGACCGAAAAAAAATAGAATCGAACGATAATTCTTCTGCTTCAATGTTAATAATTCATCATTATTTACAGAAACATCCTGTTACAGAAGCTAAAAAAATTGTTGAGATCTGCAAGATATCATTGCCAACGGCAAATAAATCGCTACACAATCTAGAAGACCTTAGTATTGTCAGAGAAATTACGGGTAAGGCTCGTAACAAAATTTATGTATACCAAAAATACCTAGACATTCTAAATGAGGGTGCCGGCGCAATAAAAGAGTAATCAACTTCCAGTAGTATTTTTAAGAGTATGCCTCATTTTCGTATTAAGATGGATCTATCTGGAATATTAACATCCTAATATACGATGGCATCTATGCCTTACAATTATGATAAGGTCGAATTATTAATGCAGTTATCCCGTCGCAATTGTCGTCGTATCTTGAGTTGTTAGTACTTCAAGAAAATCGTTATCATAGTTTCATAGTTAATAATTCATTAATGCTATCTAATGTGAAAAATTTATGTTGATATTCATTGCGCTAAGGGTTTTTTGTGTCTAATTAAACGCGTCAGTTTACAGTTTTTCAATTGTATGCTTAATAATGATTATTGCTCAATGTGAATTTAATTTGTGCTTTTGAATTTTTATTAACGTCTTGTATCTATCATTAAATAGCAGTTTCAAAGTCTAATTAAATTAGAAAAGATAATGGTTTTGCCAAAGTACTAACAACTCAAGATACGACGACTTTCTCGATGACTTTCTGGCGTATGAAATGTGCGGCAAATCCGAAGATATTGAGCTATTAATTACTTCAGAATTGGTCCCTTTTTGCTTATAATGTTGCCTCTAATAAACAGTGAATTTAAGATCATGCATGACTGTCGAGATTTAATTTTTATATTTAATGAATTGTTTGAGCAGAGTGAGAATACGATATTGGTTGGTAATGGGGAGGAGCCTTTGTATTTGCCCTCTGATCAAAGCAATTCCAAAAATCGTGTTATTTTTACCCGGGATTATTTTGCAAGTGCTTTGCATGAGGTTGCGCATTGGTGTATTGCAGGCGATAAACGTCGAAAGCAGGTTGATTATGGCTATTGGTATTATCCAGAAGGCCGAAATGCAGAGCAACAAGCATTGTTTCAGCAAGCAGAGATTAAGCCACAAGCAATAGAATGTGTGTTTTCAAAGGCTGCGAGATTTCCTTATGTGGTTAGCATCGATAATTTCGGTAAAGAGGAAAATATTTATCGGGAATTTTTTACAGAAAAAATTATAGAACAATCGCAACACTATTTGACTCACGGTTTGCCAAAAAGAGCCGGCATTTTTCAGGCAAGATTGCTTGATTTTTACCAATGTACAGTTTAATGCTCGCGATTTTCAGTTCTCTTGATTCTAATAATCATGTCAAATCATGTCGTCCTATCTTGAATTGTTATTTCTTCAACCGTCGTCTTGACTTAAAACATTTCATTCAAAGATGAGCAACACGCAGTTGACAAGATATTGTATGATGATATTATGTTCTCTTAATATTCTCAGTCATATGAGTTTCCTGAAGATCAGGATCAATCACATAATCAAGGTGAACTATGACCGATATTGTCCTTTATACAGCGAAAAATGGCCAGATAGAGCTTGATGTTAATCTTGCTGATGAGACTGTATGGCTTTCCATCAATCAAATGTCGAAGCTGTTTGGTCGAGATAAATCTGTTATCTTGTATCATTTGGGCAATGTTTATAAAACCTATGAATTAGACCGGGAAGCAACTGTTGCAAATTTTGCAACAGTTCAAAAAGAAGGTGAAATTGAAGATTATTTCGAATATATATCAGAAAATAGCAGTTTCAGAAATGATATTACTTTGATAAGCATGAGGATTTTGCAAAAGTACTAACAACTCAAGATACGACGTCGTAATCGATCTTTATCGTATGCCATAGATCAATCAGTTCATTTTTTGTATTGATATCATACTTTTCTTTGATATTACGTAAATGAGTCTCAACCGTTCTCGGCGATATTGCCAATCTTCGTGCGGCATTCTTCATTGTATAGCCCTGTGCGATAAGGTTTAAACAATCTATTTCACGTGATGTAAACAGCTTGGTGTTATTTTTCGAATTCAGGGTTGTGGGCTTAATCGAAAAGTCAACATTGCTAATATGCTCTATGAGATCATGATTGGCGTTATGTTGAAGTATTTTGTTGTGGTAGTGAGGCATTATAATTCGATTATAATGAGCATTCTCTGTTATCAAATCTTTTGCATGATGCTCAAAATATTTAATAAAGTCCTCTAGTATTGATAGAGAATTCAAAAAAAAATCATGCGCAAACTTCATTTCATGTTTAATGCCAAAGCCACAAGTTAAATAGAAGCCTTCGCGTCGCACCATAAAGTACAATCGATGAAATATTTGTGCATCCCATGCTGAGGCAATATTTGCCAAATATCGATCAGGGTTTACGTCATGAGCGCCCAGTGGTAAGGGCATGTTGTGGGATAACAGTGCAATTGTCATCCCCGATGAACTGAAGACTTGGAATTCTTCGAATGATGGATATTGTGCATCTTCATAGAACTTGACAGTAAAATGAGGGTGAGTTCCTAATGTTACCATTTCGCCTGAATCGTAAAATCGAGTGTAGTCGAAATATTGTATAGGTGTTTTCTTGAATAATGGATAGCAAATTTTCGCGATGATATCATAGTAGTTATTTTGTGTGGATAGCAGTAGATTGCTTGAAGAAGCAAGCTGTGATTCCATTACGAGTAATCCTTGTGATATTTATTACAACTTAGCTCTGCTATATTGTGTACCTAATGAATTATGCCAATCATTAGCAAATGACATTTGTAAGCATACTTTCTCTTCATTTATTGCCATCATGCAGGCAGATTATGTCTTATAGGCAAAATGAAGGTCAAGTTTTTTGATTGTCTCAGTACATGTTCAAAATAAATATTTATAATGAACTTAGGCATCATTAATTAAAGCCTATCCACAAGTTAAGACGCCACGCCCGAATCTTTTTTATTGCTGAAATGGCACTGAAGTGGTGCTTGATAAAGCTCGAGTAAGGTTGTTACTTTCTGTACTTGAGCGCAATCATTTTTTGTTATGGACTGATTGGATATTTTTCCATCAAATCCTTTTAACTCAACGCCTAGCAGATCGTTGCAGGATTTGAGCAAGGCATCGGCGTAGTCAGAAAAACCACTGGTAGAAACAAGATAAGTGCTCAGCACTCTATAGTGTAGATGTGCTGTTTTTAAAAGCCCAATCCCTTCAATGTGATCTGCACTATTATTGCCGTCGACTAACAGGGCAAAAGTGCGATTGGGAATGCCGCTGTTGATGTGGACACCACCAGAATCACCGGGGA
>CAYUMZ010000232.1:0-3471 GCA_964446105.1 uncultured Gammaproteobacteria bacterium
TGCGCTGTCGGTTCGGTTTCGGCTTAAGCCAAGAAGACCTCTTTTTGAGCTACTTGGAGAGGTCGGCGTTTCATTGGTCGTATTGTCTCGAGGGGATGAAGCTTTGTCTCCCGTGGGGCTATTAGCGCCCTGCTTTTTATCAATTTTACTTTCAGCAGGTGCGGCGGATGTGCTGCCAGTTCTTATACGCCCAAAGAGGCTTTTTAATGTGCCTTTGTTAGTGCTCAGTTCCTCATCGCGTGTTACAAATTGATGAGGTAAAACTTTTACACTGAGTGATCTTCCTTTTGCAAATTTATCTTGTTTCTCAGCAGTTGTTTCTTTTTGAGCGCCATCGCTAGCGGATTCAACAGGATGAGAAATGGCCTCTGCTTTTTCGTGGTCTGCTCCGCCTTTCGGTTGTTTGGAGAACCTTCTTTCGCTTGTTGATCTAAATCTTGCGAGTAGCCCCCTCTTTTCAGCTGTTGATAGTTTTTCCTCTAAATCTTCGCCCCTGGGAGATCCAGCTGACTCTTTTTGTTGTGAAGGGGAATGAGGTATTTGAGGGCTGGGGTCTAAAAATTGATCGATGTGCTTGGTCAATTGGGCAGTCGCATTGACAAATTTGTACCTATCATCTTTCTTTTGATTTCGTGGCGTAGTTGTTTCGATTTTTGATAGATTATCGTTTATTATTCCGATAATTCTAATGCAATCAGATATCTTGTCCGCTGTTGTTTGGTTTTTATTGGGTATTCCTATGCATACTGATTTGTTGTCATTATCTTGTTTATATTCATGAGGGGTATTAGATTGAGCAATGCATTTTGATGGGTCATCTGGGCATGGCTGATACTGATGACGTAAGATTGCTAATATTTTTCCCACATTTGTTATCCAGTGAATGTCAGTTGGGATTTTTTCTATGGGCTTAATATCCGCTGTCTTGGGTTTAAATCCCTTAATTCTCTCTGCGATTGGTGTTGTTAATGCGGTGCGACAATTGGCAAGCTCCTCGCAAAGTTTCTTAATGCTATTTAATAGAAATCGGATTTGTGCAGCGCTGTCTGAATAAGTGAATATGTCATCATTCTGAGACGCTAAATGTCGTACTTCGTTACAGGCTAATATCGTTTTAGATATTTCAATTAATAGTGCTAATATTTTAACAAAGTTGTTTAGAACGGTATCATTAGATTGAAACGGAGTGTGGACTCCAGAGGTTATTTCTACTGATTGGTCTTTTTGATTATGAGAAAAATAATCTTTTGGTTTGGCGTAAAAAGGTATTGCTTGAGATAGATCCTCTGGAATTTGTGGTCTATGATTGGTGTCAAGAAAAATGTTGGTGCAAACTTGTGCGTGTCTTAAACTTATTTGTCTTTTAGCGAAAGCTTCATCTGCTAATTGCTTTTCATTTTTTTTAATTTTGCCATCTTGCGCTTCACTCGCTTCAGGAAAAAGTACACAAAAAGCAGGTGTGCTCACTAATGCAAGTAGTAATTGCCCTTTGCGAGTCTTTAGAAAACTTTTGTAAGGGTCTTCCAAATTGCGCAATTCTTGGATGGAAGGATCGGGAAGGTTTTGGGTGTTATCCAAAATATAATAGAGGTACTGAAAGGTAAGATTTAAAATAATTTTTCCATTCAAACTAATCTGCGATAATTGTTGTTTGATTTCTTCGATTGGCGTCAGTGAATTGCTGCTTGATTCAAGGTCTTCTTTTCTTGGTGATTCTAGTTGCGGATCAGTAGTATCTGAAATTGTTGAGGGCGTATCACCTCGTAAGCTTCTTTTAGGAGCTGATACAGATCTGGCGCGACCAAGTGTGACTTTTTCACGTGCGGCATCATTAGGACCACCTTTTTTCATATATAATTCCTTTTGTATAGAAAAAATTGATTTCGCAATAGTTCCGTACGACACTATACTTCGAAGTCTTTCTAGTCAAGTGGGAAAACGCTTATAATGAATGTGGAGTATGGTGTGTTTTACTGAATGCCTTGTGCGCAGTGTAAACTCGTTGTGCACTCTTTGACTTGGTTTATGCAATATCCAGGAGTTTATGAGAATGAATTATGCCGCGATCTAAAAGTAGCCATCGCTGGCTTAAAGAGCACTTTGATGATCCGTTTGTGAAAAAATCTCAACAAGAGGGATATCGTTCACGTGCCGTTTACAAGCTGATTGAAATTCAAGAGAAAGATCAAGTTGTTAAATCAGGTATGGTCGTGGTTGACTTGGGAGCAGCGCCCGGGGGATGGAGCCAGTGCCTTGCCAAAATTGTGGGGCCTGGAGGTCGGGTCATAGCGATGGATATTTTGCCTATGGACCCAGTGCCTGGTGTAGAATTTATTCAGGGCGATTTTATGTCAGAGGAAATCTATGCTGCATTGATAGCTCGTATTGGAACTGCGGGTGTTGATGTAGTGACTTCGGATATTGCCCCAAATTTAAGTGGGATGAGAGAAGTGGATATTCCCCGCGCGATGTACCTTGCAGAATTAGCGGTCGATTTTTCGAAACAAGTATTAAAACCGGGTGGAAAACTATTAATGAAGGTTTTTCAGGGAGAGGGATTTGATCAGTTGATGAAATCATTGCGTGAGAATTTTACCGCTGTTAAAACTCGCAAACCACAGGCTTCGCGATCACGCTCGAATGAAGTCTATTTGTTAGCGGTCGGTTTCAAACTTTCATAGTAGATTCTACAGTCTGCCCAAGCGAATTATCTCCTTTTAGCTGTCCGTTTTGTCCGGGTGATTCTTCTTTTTGTTGCGCAGCTTTTGCTCTCTCGTATTCTTCTCCATTTTTTTTCACTTGAGCCTTTATTTTGTCCATTTGCGGCTTTGAAATCTTAGTATCATTAATTTCTAATGTGGTAATTTGGGTGGTTAATTCTACTAGAGAAAGTAATTGGCTCGAGCAAGTGTCTGTCAAATTGTTTCCGTCTAACAAAATCGTTGTAATTGTTTTATGTGATGTGAGAGCTCTGCAAATTGCAATTGCGCCTGTGTCTGTAATTTCATTGTTGCTGAGTTCAAGAAATACAAGAGAGCTTTCCTTAAATCCATTTGCAATGATATTTGCTCCGAAATCAGTTAATCCACATTGATTAATCATTAAATAGGCCAGGCCAGGATGGTGTGTGAGCAATTCTTTAAAAGCATTTGCGCCGAGATAGCCTTGAGCGCCAATTAATCCAGTAGAGTCCCGAATGTTTTGTCTAGTTTGAGGAATTTCAGAAAAAAGATGTTCATTATTTGAAACATCTAAAATTTCCAAAGAGGGTCTAGTTAGTAGATATTCACATAATTGGTTAGCTCCTCTGCCCCCAATTTTGTTTCTCTGTAAGTCGAGGCGAGTAAGAACTCCGTATTCAGGTTTATCGATTGGTGTGAGTTGATCCAGTGTTGAAAATACCGCCGAAATGCTATCGTCAGTAAGTATTTGTGGATTTTTTCCGGCAGTATTTCCTTCAATACCGTTAAG
>CAYUMZ010000233.1:0-3456 GCA_964446105.1 uncultured Gammaproteobacteria bacterium
TGACGAAAAATTTAAAGAAATTTAACGGTCATCTTGTATCGATGTATTTGACAAACAAACCATCCACACAAGTGCCCACACAAATTACTGAATGAATTCTATATTGTTAAAGAACAGCTGCCTATTTGACAAGGCAGACCGGCTATTCTACTGATCGAAAGGAGGATGTCAACACTTAAATCTAATTATTTTACAATTATTTTTCGGTAGGCTCAGAGTTTGCCCAAAGCCTTATTATACGCGGGTTTCGGCTCGAAGGCAAAGACAGGCGGTGTACGGCTTCTATTGAAAATTGACGCTGCAGCTCCGATTATGCGCAAACTCTCGTGAAATTCACAGTCATCAAGCAGTGAGTTAGGTATCCTCGAATCAATGATAGCTAACTAAGCTATATAAAGCGCATATACCCCTGTTCCAACTTAATACAATCAACTTGACTTGTATTGTTAATTGGTATATAGTCAGCGATATTTATACATATAGAGTAAGTAGCTATGAGCAAACTAAAACATATCGCAACCACTGACGTCATACTAGCCAATTGCCTATTAGAGAGTATGAATAATCAACTTCAATGGGCTGCTCCTGAGAAAAAAAGGCTGTACGAACTGTAGTATCCACACTTGCTATTGAAATATTTTCGGCATTCAACGTATCCATCTCACCTAAATTAGTAACGTTAACAAAAGCTGGAGAATTGAAACGTTTAAAATTATTTGCCGTAAATTCTAATTTTAGAGAATATCATCCAATTGACTCTACCCCATTACCGAAAATGCGCACTTCCGCACAACATTTAAAAGATAAAATTTTTTCTGCATGTAAAAAAGAACTACTAAAATTATTATTAGAAGACCAGGACACACTAATACCAATTCCAAATAATCTAATTAAAATCATTGATCAATTTTTGGCTGACGAACAAAAACATCAGTATATTAATCCATGGACGGCAACCTGCTTGACGCTACATGATCAGCATCAATCCCTTCCAAAAAAAACCAAAGAGAAAAAAAATCCAATTCCAAGCATAGATTTCAAAAATATTTTTTTCCACCAAAAAACATTTAAGATTATAGACCCATATCAATTCCACTCACAAAAACATTCTTTAATAAAACATTCCGGATTTTTTGGTTACAAACAACGTAATGAATTAAATATCATCTTTCAACCTCAAATTAATCTTAATCACGGTCATATGGCTGACCAAAATAATATCAATATATTTGCGCATCAATACCAAGATATTCTCAGGAATATAATTCGTTTACTCAGAAGAAATCTTACTATTGTTCGGTTTTTACTCGTTCTTTTCGATAATAAAGGTACTAGGTTAATTCCACTAACACAAGAAAATGTGCTAGTAATTTGTCATTCCATAAGAGATCATGAAGAAAATCTTCAAAACAATGCTGATCGATTAGACCGATTATTTTATTTATGCTCTCAATCTAAGAAATTCAGTGACGAAGTAACAAATTGGATGCGAATGTATCAACAACACTGCACAGCAAATGATATTTCAATTTCATTTCCAGAACTGCTTTTGACGTATTGTGCAAATCATCCTGAATACGTTGATGATCGAGGTCCTTTATCCTTACAAACCTTGTGTGCAAAAATTCTACGTGATGATAGGCGGCAGCATCAAATTCCTTACGCGCATGTCCGGGATATAGTCAATGAAGAAAACATCCAACCTAATGGCATAGGCGACGATGAAATGGTCGTGAGATTACTGACGGAATTGGTTGCACCACCTACAGAAAGACAGCATTTACGATTAGGAATGTAAATCGAATGGCCGAATCAGATACCCTGGTCCATGCTTAACAGAGTGTAGAAGGATCTACAGCTGGAGCACTGAGTAAGTGCAGAAAATCTTATATTGAAGGAATAATCAAATGAGAATGTTACTGAGAGTATCGATTCCCGTGGAAGCAGGAAACACGGCCATCAAAGCTGGAACACTAGGTAGTACAATTGAACGAATTGTAGCCAATCTCAAACCCGAAGCAGCTTATTTTTATGCAGATGATAACGGCCAACGCTGTGGGTCTGTAATCTTCGATTTACAAGATCCATCACAAATTCCAGCCATCGCTGAACCTTGGTTTCTAGCGTTCAATGCTAATATCACATTACGTCCAGTCATGAATCTGCAGGACCTTGGCAAAGCACGACCAGCGGTAGCCACTATAGCTCAAGAATACGGAAAATAAGCTAGCGGAAGCTAATAACCCGCCCAGTATATTTTACGTGGTCAGCTCAATTCCTGAATACAGCCGCTGTTTTGGTGTCAGATCTCAAACTGACGATGCAGCTCAATATTTAACTGACCACGCGGGGAAGAGCGTGGGAATGATGTCGTCGGGAATGATGCGGGGATGATGTCGTATCTTGAGTTGTTAATAATTTTTGAAAATCATTACTCATGCTAATGTAAAACCCTTTTGATACTACTACTTTTTGATACGTTTCGGCCTTTCTGAGCAATTCAAAGTCTAACAAAATAATCGGTAGATTGATTAGTCATTTAGAATTGAAAACATTTAGCGCAAGTGAAAATAAGAAAAATTAATAGCACAAGGTGGCATTTTCGATGTAATAATTATCTAAATAAGATTACGATTTTCTCAAAGTACTAACAACTCAAGATACGACGACTTAAGACGACTTAATCGACTTCACCCCCTTTCAGACCCTGACCACAATAGTCTTCTTTTTCTTTTTTGAAGATTTTTTTGCAATCACTTCGGATTGTTTTGATTTTCCATTTACATTAAAGAAGAGCGCTGGGGCACTTAAATTGCCTTTTTTTAAAGCTGTTTTTGATTTACTTGCTCCATTCGCTGGCACTAACGCCATATTATTATTCACTTTGGGTTTAGTGGCAGCATTAGGTTTTTGCTTTGGCTGTGACTTAGTTTTAGAGCTAATGTTCGGTGTCGGTAGCGGTTTTAATTTCGGTATTGTTTGAGGCCTCGGCTTTTCGGGAGTTCTCGGCACGGGCATAGGCACTAGTAATGGCAATGGCGTGGGCTGCATTTTTTTTACTGTTGTTGCAGTTGATAGCTTGCTCTGCTTATTAAGGTTGTTATCATCATCCTCAGCACTCTGCGTAGACTCGTGAGCACTACTAGAATCGATGACTGAAGAGGAAGGCGTCAACAACTGATCCTCCCCTGAAATAATTCCAGAATCATTGACAAATGCTTGCTCTAAAGTATCACACCCTCTGCGCACCAGAAATATTGCTTCTAATTCTTTATTTGATTTTAAAAATTCGGGGATTCCTGCACCAAAATTAAATCCATGACCATCACCACGCACAGCGATAACTCGACTTCCCATAAATTGATTTAACGTCAAAATCGCATCCTCACATTTACCACAACACTTTTTAGCAACACCCACATAAACTTCTTGACCCTCAATCAATAAGTTCGCGTG